>NZ_JARVXG010000051.1:107500-146813 GCF_029848115.1 Methanobacterium formicicum
TCACCGTCAGTAGTACCGCCCATCCCACCTGGTAGGCAATGGCTTCCCAGCCCAAACCATAGGTTAGGGTGGATCGCAGTGCACTTAAGACATGGGTCCAGGGCAGGAGGTCGTAAAGCTGGAATGGCTGCCCCCAAAAGTTGGCTATCACCACATTGGGCAATGAGAAGAAAGCCCCCACCAGGAAACTGGTGGGAACACTGATGAGGGTTCCCAGATTGGCTGCTTGTCTGTCATTACGGGCAAAAGCCGCTATTATCATCCCCAGAGAAACAGAGGCTATCCCCCCAATTATTCCCACCAAAACAGCCAGTAGAAGTGTGTATATTCCTCCCTGCCAGTGGAATCCAATTAACACTGCCACTATCAGGAGGATAACCACCTGGGCCGCTGCTACCAGGGACCAGGGTATCAGTCCGCCTAATAAAAGGTCAAATGAGGTCATTTTTGACAGCTTTAAACGGGAAAGGGTTCCTTTTTCCACTTCTCGAGTTAGACCCGCAGCTACAGTGGTGGTTAACAGCAGTATGGCAAATACGATCATTCCCGGGGCCATGAAATCAAAGGTGGTGAAAGAACCGGTTCCTGGAATGGATTCCACCCGGGTCTGGAGGTAAGTGTCAGCGGTTACCCCGGAACTACCGGTAATGGCTTTCTGTATCTCACTGACCATTTTATCCTGATACTGCTCCAGAACACCGGTGAGTATCCCTTGGGTGGTTCCAAACCCAGTGTATCCTGTGTCTCCCCGAATAACTAACGTGGAAGTGACGTTAGTTGATGCCGATGCACTGGTTAATGACTGTTGCTGTAAATTAGCGGTGATGAGGGCCACCACTGACTGGGAGAAGTTTTCCGGTATGATCAGCTCGGCATCCACATCCCTCTGCTTGATTTTTTCATCAGCCTCACTTTCGGTGGTGGTGGTAACGTTAAACAGATGCACTTCACTATCTTGATACTGGGAATCTTCCAGTATTTTAGTGAGGTTGTTACCGAAATTCACCTGTTCCCCTGTTAGGGGCATGGTTGCTCCTTTATCCTGGTTAACCACAGCTAAGTTGTGTGGTTCGTTGCTCTGACCCATCCCGCCAAAGGCAAATCCAAACACCAGCATGAAAAACATTGGAAACAGTAATATCATTGCTAAACCACGGCGGTCACGGGTTAATTCTCTGAAATCCTTTTTGGCTATACTAATAAACTTCATCTTCTCACTCCCGCAATCCAGTCCCAGTTAAATCTATGAATACATCTTCCAGTGTGTTCTGCCTTACTGAAAGGTCCAAAACATGGACTCCAGTAGTTTCCACGGCATCAATAATTTGAGGGAGTTTACCCACTGCATCCAGGGCACGAACATTCAGTGCATCCTCCACTTTAACCACGGAATGCACCCCATCCATTAATGCCAGGATATCCACCACTTCTTCATTTTTAGCAGGGTCAGAGAGTTTCATCTCCACCACATCCCCCTCTCCTATCTCCTTTTTCAGGTTGGATGGTGTGTCCAGCCGTAGGAGTTTACCATGGTCTATGATGGCTATGCGGTCCGAAAGCCGATCGGCTTCATCCATGAGGTGGGTGGTCAGGATGACGGTTTTACCTTCTTCATCTCGCAGGTGGCGTATATAGTTCCATAAAACCCTCCGTGATTGGGGGTCCAGGCCTTCGGAGGGTTCATCCAGCACCACGATTTCTGGTTGGTGGACTACGGCCATTGCCAGGTTCAGGCGACGTTTCATACCTCCGGATAACTGATTTACCACGGTGTTGGCCTTATCCTGCAGGAAAAGATCATCCAGGAGCTTTTCCACCCTTAACTTCAGTTCATCCCGGGGTACCTCGTACATGTCCCCCATGAGCATGAGGCTTTCTTTACAGGTTAAAAAGTCCCAGAGGACCAGTTCCTGGGGGCAAATACCGATAATGCCCTTTTTTACATCTTCCAAGTCCTGGCCATTGATTAAAACCTGGCCACTGGTGGGGCGTAACAGTCCCACCATCATGTTGATTGAAGTGGTTTTCCCTGCCCCGTTGGGTCCCAGGAAGCCAAAAACTTCACCTTTTTTTATTTTTAAATTTAATTTATCCACGGCCTGGAAATCACCGAAATTCCGGGTGATATCACGCGCTTCTATAATTGTATCCGTCACTGAAATTCCTCCCATTCAAAAATCAAATGATAATAGGTTATTTAGAGATATAAAGTAATAGGATTCATTTTGATGAAATTTTTCCCATAAATTCAGAGTAAATTTATTTCCCATGAAGAACAGATCAAAAGTAGTAGGGGAATGTTTGGAGTATTAGTTGAACCGATAGTAAAGTCCAAATGGTGATGAAATGATTGACCGAATCGAAGTGACTATGATCAATGAAAGTGTGCACAACTTTCGCCGTGGAGAATTTGGAGTTGAATCCATTGAAATGGATGAAGACCGGGGTTTAATTGAGATTATTTATGCAACACAGGACAGTGGACGGAAAATAGTGCTACTTCCCCTGGAAAATGTGGAAAAATGCGAGTTTATCGAGAAACTGGACAAACACCAAAAAGATGAAGAGGATTAACCTTTAATAGATATTAAATGAAATTTTATCCATGACCATCCTTATTTGAGTTTGTTCTGGTAATATCTGGAGTATATCGCACCCAGCGGATTGTGGGCAAGTACTCGGTCTTTGACAACCAGGGTGGTGACTGGGGCCTGGGAATTCTGTGTAAATAAAATATCGTGCCCCATACACAGTCCTACTATAATGTTAAGTTCCGTTTTTTTCTCATTTAAAATATTAGCCTGGCCAACCGGGTTGCACATGACCTCAAAGCTCTTTTTATCAATCTGCTCCAGATTGAATTCTGATTTATCAATACCACATACCTTGCAGCAAACGGAGTCCACCTTGAAATCTTTCTGTAACAGGTCACCGATCTGGCGTGCTTCACCTTCTAAACCCACACAGAATGCCATTCCCAAGCGTTCATAACCCATTTCCTTTGAAAAGAGGATTAACTCTTCAATTCGTGTTTTTTCCATGTAGTACCGGGCTTCAATTGCAGAAGATGCTTCCAACAAATTAATATCATTATTAGTGTAGAGTTTTTTAATTCTTTCTCCATTTTTAAGACAGTCTTTACCACTAAAACAATCCTTATCCTGACAAAAAGCACAGTTCAAAAATAATTCCTCCTTAAACAAACTTAACTTTATTGTTATGGTAACTAATTCTCTGATATCCTAAAATAATATCTGGTCCTATCAAAAGATTACAGGTTTTCAGGAATCTGTAAAATTATGTAAAAATCATAGATTTAATCAATAATCCTCTTTTAAAAGCTGGATATCCAATTTATTCCTGGAAATTCCGGATAATCAATTCCTTTATCTCACCCCGGCTGGCGGTGTTAGAGTTTATGTTACGTTTGGCGGGGACTCTATCTATTCTATAACCCCGGTATAATTCATCGAAGAAATTATCAGCTGGGTTATTATTTTTAGGGTCACTGTTACTCAGAATGAGGTAGGCACCCCTGGAATCCATTTCCTGGTAAAATCTGGCTAATTTTTCCTGATCATGGTCACTGAATCTTTCCCGGGAGTAACTGGTGAAATGAGAAGTGCTGTTTAAGGGCCGATAGGGTGGGTCCATGTACACTAAAGTATCCTTTTTAATGTATTGCCGGGCCTGGGTAAAATCCGCGCACCGGACCTCTGTTTTTTGAAGGGCCTGGTGAACTGCCTGCAGGTTTACTTCATCACAGATGTTAGGATTCTTGTACCTGCCGAAGGGTACGTTGAACTCACCCTTACTGTTGAGGCGAAAGAGTCCGTTGAAACAGGTTTTATTCAGGAATATCAAAGAGGCAGTTCTGGAAATCCAATCATCACCATAATCAGTGTAGTTCATCAAGGGCATATTCTGGTTGAATTCAGCCCGGATACGGTAAAAGTTATCTTTTCGGGCATCTTCACTCTTCTGAAGATGTTCCTCTTCCATACCTTTTAAAAGAGTGATTAGTTTGTGGGGGTCCTGCTGAATAACCCGGTAGGCCATTATTAATTCTGGATTAACATCCAGGAGAATGGAATCCCGGACCTGGTAATGGTTTTTCAGGTAGAAAAACATGGCCCCACCACCAACAAAGGGCTCCAAATATCGTTCGATAACCCTTTTTTCCTTAATTGATTGGGGTAATCTCTTTTCAAGTTCAAAAAGTAGTTGAGTTTTTCCCCCCGCCCATTTCAAATAGGGTCTGGCAATATTAAAGTTTTTTTCAGCTATATCAGTGGCCATTTCTATAATCCCTAAAATCCATTGATTTTATCCTCAAGATATTTTTATAATGCCTGTCTTTTATTTTTTTGATTTGGATTTATTCTTGCAGAATGTGTTCTGGTGCTCCTCCCAGGATAACCAGACCTTCCGCCTCCAGAAAGTGCAGATCACCGGGTATTATCATGCAGTGCAATGGACCACCAAAATCCTCTTCAACCAAAACATCCACCCGATGGGCACGTACCAGGGGTTCAGGAGAGCCTGCCCTGGCTATCACCACTGCCAAAGTGTCAGTGGTTATTATTCCCTCATTTCGTTCATTTTCTACACGCAAAAGGTATTCCAGTCCTTCATTGGCAGTCATGTAATAATCACGGTGAGCCTGTATATCCAGGAGCACCAGGGTGTGCAGTCCCATTTTCCTATTCTCCGCAATAACCTGATAGGGAGAATGTGGAAAGTAGTTATTCTCCGGTCGGGGTATGGTGGTTACCTTCCCGAACTTATAGGCCTGCAGGCCAGCAATGCCCGGGGCTGCCGAGAGAATGGATGAAGCATGTATCACCCTAGTAGGGATGCCATTTTTACGGGCTTCCATCAGGATATCAGCATGAGTGGTGGCCATTAAGGGGTCACCTGCAGTCAAAAAGACTACATCCTTAGTTTTTGCCTGCTTAAGGGGCAAATTCTCTTCTTCCACTTCTTCACGACGCAGAATGTTAATGGTCACCCCGGCCAGGCTTTCCAGGGATTTGAGATCGCCACCGAATAATCGGGCAGTATAGAATTCAGCGTAAACAACATCAGCAGATTTTATAGCTTCCAGACCATTTATAGATATGTCTTTTTCATCGTAAAGTCCCAGTCCAACCAGGTAGAGCATTTTTTTCACCTTCAACATCTAATTATAGGATGAAAGGTTTATAAAATTTTATTTCAAAAATTAACATAACTGGTTAAACTAGTTAACCTAACATATAACCTAGATGATTCTTGGAAATTAACGAATTATAGAAGTGAAATTAGAGAGTTTAGAAGAGAATTCAAAGATAAACTAATAAATTAGGATAATTATTTAGAAATTAGATGATATTTGAGGAATTCCATGATTGGTTTAAAGGTCCCTAAAAAAGAAGCCAACCGCATCCGCCTTATTCTACTGGAGAAATCATTTCTGGATCACCACTGGAAGATTAGACGTTTTGAAGAAAACGTTTATCTCCCCTTAAATCAAACCCCCTGCCCTGATTTTTTGAAGGAACTGGGACTTCAACTGGAAAATATCGTTGAAACTGATTTTGAAGAACTTAAAAAAAGGCCCCGTAACATTGAAGACTATCTCCAGGGTAGAATACCCCCTGAAAAAATGGAGGAATTTAAAAAATCCTTTGATATAATAGGGGATGTGGTGATCCTGGAGATTCCCCCTGAATTAGAAGAAGAAAAGTATCTTATTGGCGAGGCAGCTCTAAAATTCACCAAAAGAAGGTCAGTTTACCGTAAGAAGAGTGCTATTAAAGGTGTTGTCCGCACCCGCGAACTGGAACACCTGGCTGGGGAAGATGTCTCCGAAACCATCCACCGAGAACACGATTCTAGAATAATGCTGGACGTGAAAAAAGTTTACTTCAGTCCCCGTCTGGCCACGGAAAGGAAGATCGTGGGGGACCAGGTCCAGGATGGTGAGGTGATCATTGATATGTTCACCGGGGTGGGTCCCTTTGCCATTAACATCGCCCGCCGGTCTAAACTCCCGAATGTGAAGATCCACGCCATAGACATCAACCCCCCGGCCATACATTACCTTCAGAAGAATATCATCCTAAACAAAGTACAAGGTAAGATCAACCCGTTACTGGGAGATGTAGCCAAAGTTTTAAAGGATTTAGATGTTAAAGCCGACCGGATTATTATGAACCTACCGGGAACTGCCTGTGAGTTCCTCCCAGTGGCAGTAAAGCACCTAAAACCGGGTGGAATCCTCCATTATTACCAGTTCAGCCGTGATTTCGACAACCCCATAGCAAAAGTGAAAAATGCAGCTTACCCCCGCCAGATAGAAGTTTTAGATAAGCGTAAAGTTAAATCCCGGAGTCCCGGAGTGTGGCATGTGGGAATTGATGTTAAAATCAATTAAAAGTAAACCACTTTTTTTAATTGATTGATTTTATTTTAAAACCATTAATATCTTTAAACTGTTAATTATTTCTAAAAATTCTTTAAACTGTTAATTGTATCTTAAAAAATTAAAAGGAAAATAAGAATCCCGTGATTAATGTTAAAATGGTTCTAAAATTCCATCTTCAGTTATGATGCCGGTTATAAGGTCACTGGGGACAACATCAAAGGATGGATTTCTCACTTCTGTTGTTAAGGGGGCTGCAAAACAACCAGCAAAGCCCAATACTTCCACAGGATCGCGTTCTTCGATTTCAATATCATAAATACTGTTTTCATAATCAAAGGTACTCTTGGGTGCAGCTACATAGAATGGTACATTGAATCGTTTGGCTGCCAGGGCTACCATAAGTGATCCGATTTTGTTGGCCACTCCCCCCTTAGCCACACGGTCCGCACCTATAACTACCTTGTTTATAGCTCCTTCCTGCATCAGGCGGCCAGCAGCTCCGTCCACTATAAGTTTCACTGGTATGTTTTCCTGCTGCATTTCCCATACACTCAAGCGAGCCCCCTGGAGTACTGGTCGGGTTTCATCACACACCACACTGATGTTTTTACCTTCCGCATTGGCAGCGCGTATAACTCCCAGTGCTGTTCCGTAGTCCACACAGGCTAGGGCTCCGGCGTTGCAGTGGGTGAGTATGGTGTCACCGTCATCAATCACCTCTGCGCCGTGCCTTCCCATGCTTCGATTGGTGTCCATATCCTCTTCATACATGAGGAGTGCCTCTTTCAGAGGATCATCCGAGGCCATGATCCGATCCACAGCCCAGAATAGATTTACAGCGGTTGGTCGGGCATCTTTCATTTCCTGGGCGGCTTTTTCCATATCTTCATCTGCTAAGTAAGCCAGTACCATACCAAATGCTGCAGCCACACCAATAGCCGGTGCTCCACGAACCACCATTGTTTTTATAGCAGTTATAACATCCTGATAAGATCCACAGACCAGGTATTCGGTTTCATGAGGCAATATAGTTTGATCAAGCAGGTAAAGGAGGTCATCCTTCCAGTACATGGTTTTCATGTGATTTCACATCCTGTAATAGTGTTAATAAATTCAATATTTCCGTAAACATTTTATTTTAAGAAAGAGAAGGTTTTTAAATCGTTTAAAAATAAAAAAAATTTGTTTGAGGGGTTGTTTTATCCCCTAGTAATGACTGGCCGGTGTCATGTCCAGGTGTTTGTCCTCTTTTCCCGGTACTCCGTAGGCATCGGCCCGGCACTGAGTACAGGCCCGGAAGACAGGCAAAATTTCCTCAACATTATCCCTTACTGTGGAAAGCTCCTCGCAACCAGGACGCTGGTAATCTTTCATTTTGTAGAGAGGAATGAGAGGTATAACGTTCATCAGACTGGCACCACGTTTTTTAACTTCCTGGGCTATGTCTGGGATGTGTTCATCGTTTAACCCAGGTATGAGTACACTGTTGACCTTGACCACCACTCCCAGTTTGGATACTTTTTCAATTCCTTCCAGCTGTTTTTCCGAGATGATCTTGAAGGCTTCTTCTCCTTCGTAGACTTTACCATCGTAAACTGCTCTGGAGTAGATTTTCTTTCCGATTTCCGGGTCAATGGCATTTACAGTTACGGTAATGGTACTTATGTTGACGGCGGCCACTTCTTCTGCCAGATCAGCCAGGAGTAATCCATTGGTACTCATGCACTTTATAAGGTCCGGGAATTTCTTATCGATTATGCGGAAGAACTCCAGTGTTTCAGGGTTGGCCAGGGCATCTCCTGGTCCGGCCACTCCCACCACACTAATGGGCATCTCCTTGATGACCTTGGCCACGTGGGTGACTGCTTCTTCTACCGTCATCACCCTGGAAGATACACCGGGGCGTTGCTCACATTTGTTTAATTCTCGGGTGCAGAAGTTGCACTGTATGTTACAGCGAGGTGCAATGGGCAGGTGAACTCTACCCACCTTGTCGTGCATTTTTTCATTAAAGCAGGGATGTACCTTGGTTATATGGGCAAATTTAGATTCATTCATAAATAATTCCTCCGCTCATAAATCTATGAATCTTTAAGATTGAACTATCCAGATAAACATGTTATATTTTATGGGATTTATATTGATCCCTGGTTTACCTTTTGAGGGAAATAGGAGGTTATTTATCTCCTCAAAGTTTAAGATTCATTCCATGATTACCTCATGATGGTGAATTTGGACTTTTTATTCTTTAAACTTATTTCCTAACTTCTTAGAGGTCTTGGATTCTGAATTATTTGATTTTTTCTTTTTTTGAGGAGATTCTGCATCTAAATCATATGATTTTTTATTTTCTTTAATTTTCTGGATTATTTCCCTGGTTTTTTCCAGGTATTCTTCCTTGATGTACTCATCAGAACAGGTGAGAGCTATTATATTACCTTCAGAGTAGTGTTCCACCACCCGGAATCCCTCAGGAATGATGCGGAAAAGGGCATCGTAGATCTTCTTTTTGAGGTCCTCTTCCGGGTCATGTACCACCAGGCCTTCCAGTTTTATTTGTGGATCATCGATGACCACTTCGAAACGACTGGGCTGGTGGATTTTATTTCTTCCTTCCACTTCCCAGAGCTTTTTTAGAAGTTCAGGAAGATAATTTTCGTCTTTTATCCTTATGAAACCTTCGTTAGCTTCCGGATCATATTCGTATTCTGCGAAATCTTCCAGAACCACGGGTGGGGCTGCTTTTTCGTATTTTACTGCGATGATGAATACTGGCTCGCGGGGGTCCACATATATCCGGACGTCATTTACAGCACGGCCTATCTGTACTTCCTGGAGTATATGTCTCAGGATCATATCGTAGACTTCGCGCCCGTTTTCATCGTAGCATTCCACATACATGGTATCGCCTGGGATTATTTTTTAGCTTTAACATCTTTGTCCACCATTCCCGAAACTAATAGGGCAGCTCCTACTGCTCCAATGTGCTGGGAATGTTCAGGTACAATGACTTCCATTCCACCCAGGACAGTGCTCACTGCTTCCACCAGTCCTCCAATGAGACTGGTTCCCCCTACCTGAATGAGGGGTTCTCTCACGTCAATTTCCTGTAACTGCTGTTCGTATACCTGTTCGGCCACGGAGTAACAGGCTGCGGCAGCTACATCTTCCTTGGTACCACCGGCAGCCAGGGAGGTAACCAGGTCCTGTATTCCGAATACAATACAGTAACTGTTCAAGAGTGCTTTTTTGAAGTTTCCTTTGAGAGCTAAAGGCCCTAATTCGCTGATGTCCACACCTAATCTGCGGGCAGTGATTTCCAGGAATCTTCCTGATGCTCCGGCACATATTCCACCCATGGTGAAGTTGTCCGGAATACCATCGTTGACAGTGATGACCTTGTTATCCATACCCCCTATGTCCAGGACTGTGGCTTCACCTCGTTGGTGTCCTGCCAGGTAAACTGCTCCTTTGGAATTAACTGAGAGTTCTTCCTGTATCAGGGCAGCGTTCATGTGTTTCCCTATGGTGAGCCTACCGTATCCAGTGACTCCCACTCCCTCTACGTCCGATTCTTTGTATCCTGTACCTTCAAAGGCCTGCACCATTCCTTCCTGGGCACTGGCAATTACATCGGTGGTGGGGAGCCAGCCAGTGCCTATTATCTTGTTATTTTCCATTAACACTACTTTAGTGGTGGTTGACCCCGAATCTATACCTAGTGTGAGGCCTTCCTGTTTTTCCCGGGCCAGTAAACTTTTCCGGGCAACTATGGTGGATAGTGCTTCCATCCGGATGAAGAGCTCATCAGCTTTGGTTCGTTCGGTGAAAGAATAGGTAACCACCGGTAAGTTGGTGTTCTGTTGTATGAAACGCCTTACTTCATTTCTAACCAGTGCTCCCTCGGCACAGCGGAAACATGTGGCTATAAATACTGCATCGGCGTCTGATTTTCCCTCAACCAGGGACATTGCCCGGGCAATCATCAAGCGGATGCTGCTACTGGCGGCATTGAATCCGAACTTATGGTAAGCTTCATCTATGTAGTCCAGATCAGCTTCAGGGATAATTATTTCTGCTCCAAAGGTGGATGCTGCCTTTTCAATTTCTTTCTGGACACCACTGTACTCGGTTCCACATGAAATCTGAGCTATTTTTACCATTGTTATTCCTCCACCGTCTCCTTGGTATCTTTCTCTGGTTCTGCCTTTTCATCCGATTCAGATTTATCCAGACCATCCAGAAAGGTGTTGATTTTGTTAATTACTTCCACAGTTTCATCTTTGCTTTCAGGATAATGTATTTCCAGTACGGGAATGCCTCTTTTCCGGAGGAAGTACATGGAAAGTTCGTTGGTACGGGCACAACCTATGCATCCAAAACCATAGGGGGCATCCTCCATGATTATGGCTGCTTCTGCTTCGTCAATAATTGGTCCAAAAATGGCCATTCTGCCCCTTACACCGGAGGGAACTTCAATAGCCGCATATTTAAGGCCCTTAATGGGTTCTTCTTCAGTGATGTTAAAGGGAGGGGAATCTATTTCCGGGTCAGTAACTTTCTTACGAATCTCTTTCTGAATAACCAGAGGTTCATGACCCTTTCTTTCCACCATATCTGCCAGTATCAACGAGTTAGGTGGGAAAACAGCTATTTTCACTGCACATCACCCCTGGGCTCATTTAGTTCTTCTGGTCTTTTTGTAATCTCCATAATATCACTGTAAATTCCCTTAGTTATATCCACCACACCTATGGCTGCTATTACCTGTCCTTCTTCTGTAACCGGAACCACCACCACTGGTATACCCTGGTAAGCTCCAGTTTTAGGGATTTCCTGGACCACTTTACCCTCTTTAAGCACTTCTTCCAGGACGGGTCCGGTATATTCACTGTCCACAATTTTACTATCTTCAATACGAACACCAGGATTCTCAAGGGTGCGCATGGTTATAGGGAGACCATTTACCAGTTGGTGAATGGCCAGAGCCATTGGGGCTATTTCTTCTCCTGTGGAGGATGCATTGATATTCATTTTTCACACTCCTGGGCAATTTTTTTAAACTCATCTGGAGTAATTTTCTCTGGTTCTTCCAGGGTCACTGCTTCTGGATTTTCCAGGGCATCACAAACATATTCCAGTAATTCATATTCCTTTTCCAGCTGGTGGAATCCTTCCCTGGCAGCTCCACGTTTAGCCCGGCATCTCCTAGGATCTCCTGGTGGGAATCCCCGGTCCTTGGTAAATATGTTAGATGGGTCGAGCTTTCTTATCTGGTTAACTGCCTCCATCACATCTTCCTTTTCCCCGTGTACCACGGCACCGTAACAGGTGGATTTAATGGTTAGAGGTAATTCTAGCATGTGCAGTTTTCCCACCAGTTCACTCTGGCTTAGCTGGGCTTTGGGGCCCAGTACAATCATTCGGGTGACTTTATCTTTTTCTGGCGACATAAATGGTATCCCCCTCTTTGTATTTCTCCAGATGTTCTATTCCTTCAACCATTCTTCCGATGATGTTGGTTCCCTGGAATGGTTCTCCCGTAGGTCCAAATTCCTTGTTATCCTCAAATCGCACCCCCACCATTCCTATATGGCGGCGTGACATATTGGTGATCCCTATTTCTCCTGCTTTCACCACTTCCTGCGGGTTGTTTTCCGGTATTAATCCCTTGGATTCCTTGGGGAAATCCTTGAACATCAACAGTTTCATGCCGGGGAAGGCGAAGTGTACCTGCAGGGATCCCACTGGTGAATCCAGGAGTCCGGTGATTTTCTGGAAGTACCAGGTGGAGCGGGGTGCACCGGGGTAGAGTTCCACGTGGAGTAGGTCTTCTGCAGGGATCCCTAAGGTTTTAACCTCTCCCTGGGCTATGATATCCATGGTGTAGTGTGGTTCCTGCTTTACCACCACGGCATCATCATCCTGTAAACCTTCCCTGATCTGTTTCACTCCATTTTCTTGTAAGAATTCCTCAGCCTCTTTCTGGGTCATGGAAAGAGTCATTATCCGGGTAGGGGATGTTTGGAAGGTTACTTCATCACCATAACCAGCAATGTCCAGTAACTGCATTCCACTGACCACAGTTCCCAAGACATTATGGGAGGGGGTGGAGACTCGGTCTTCCCGGTAAATGTACACACGACCCATTCCCTTACCCTTATTACGGAAGGTTATGGTTCCCCTTTTACGTTGATCAATGTGCTCTGCTTCTTTTTCAAGTCCCTGTAAGGCATAAAATCCCAGGAATGTATTGGATTCATAATCAACCCGTATTTTTCCAGATTCCTGGAGTGCATAGAAGTGTTCTACTGATTGGGGTGATTTGGGGTTGGGCTTAACCTGGACATAGGTGAATATCTGGTTACCTTCCTCCAGGAGTGTTTCCAGGTTGGTTATGGCTGCACTTTTAACAATGTTTTCCCGTTCCAGGACTGGTTTTACCCCTACTATTTCATCATCATCGTTGAGTTTGAGTATAGTTCTCTTCCCCCCAACCACCCGGGCAAAAACTCCCCTGTTTTCTTCAGGGGCACCGTAAACTGCTTCATGTTCCCCCGTGGAGAGTATTAAATGGGTTGAGTCTGCAGTAAACCCGGAAAGGCTGAAAAGAACATCCCAACGTTTATAACGGTATTTTTCGTGGCTGGGAGTGAGTTGGGTTTGTACCGGACCAATTGCCACCTCTTGGGAGGTGGTCCAGCGCACACCCTTAGCAAATTCCTTGTAAAAGTGTTTCCAGGTTGAAACCAGGCTTTCAGGAGCATCGTCCACTATTTCAATGATGATACTTCCCTTGTTAGTTTTCAAACTGTACTTGTTGACGTGTTTTTCTACTTCTTCCGTCCCCTTTACCAGTCCCAGAACACAACCTGGCAAGTAAGGCGCTCCCACTTTATCAATGGCATCCTGTATTGTTGATCCTTCAGGGAGTTCTATTTTTTCTCCATTGATCTTCACCTGCATTAAATTATCCTCCTAGGGATTTTCATCATGTATTCCTGTGATCCTATCGGTGCAAAAATCAAAAACAACCTCATTATCACCTTCAGAGGTTAGATATAATTTTTTTTCCGGTATTATATGGCCCACCACCCGGGTGGTTACATTGACCTTTTCCAGAATCTGGGTGATTTGGGAAACATTCCCTTCGGGTGCAGTGAGCACGAATCCCGATCCAGGGTAAAGTTTCAGCCAGTCTTCCCAGTTAACAGCGATGTTACGGGGTATCATCCCTAACTCTACGGTAGCCCCCACATTTGAGGTTTCCAGGAGCATTCCCAGGGTTCCCAGGGTTCCCGGGTTACTTATATCCTTCCCGGCAGTTAAGAGATGTTTCTGGGCCAGTTCATTCATGGCCAGGATCTGGGCCTGGACCAGTTCCGGGCTTTTCATGGTGGTGGTATCCCAGTTCAGGTGAAACTGGGGGTGTATTTCCCCCTCCAGATCAATGGCCACCAGGACTTTATCTCCTGGACGGGCCCCACAACTGGTTATAATGTCGTCGCGGTTCATTATTCCAGTTATAGAGACATCCAAAGAGTTGTATGGTGCGTCGGGATGTACGTGTCCTCCCACCATTGGCACCCCAAATTTTTTAACCCCTTCATTGATTCCATCCATGATCTGGGCGCATATCTCTTTATCCTGGGTGGAAATGACGTTGGTCATTCCAATGGGTATTCCCCCCATGGCCGCAATGTCATTGACATTAACCAGTACTGAACAGTAACCGGCCCACCAGGGATCCGCTTCCATGAGCTTCCCCCACATCCCATCTGCGGCCAGAAGAACCACCTGTCCATTGTCTATTTCCAGGGCGGATGCATCATCACCAAAACCTAGAATAGTGCGTCCTGCGATGTTATATGTGTCTTCAAGAAGCCCGGTCACGTCTTTTATAAGGTTTTTGCGGGTAATGCCCTCAAAATTTTTTATAGAATTAACAAGTGATTTTAAATCCAAGAGTGCACCTCTATTAAGTTAGTTTCTATTATTACCTGCCCGGGGGCGATGATTATTAATCTAAACTGTTTATAATAACATCAACTAAATATTAAGACCTTATTCTCCGATTGAATAGCCTATACTCAACTATATCTTACCTGGTATTGGCTGGTTATATTACTAATAATCTGTAGTAATTTACTTTTAAAATTTTCTATATTTTCTATTTCTATGCTCTCTTGATGGTTGAAAAGTTCTGAAAATATCTTTTCACCCACTAAATCATCCCAACCACTTTCAAATTCGATTATTAAAGAACCCTCAGTTTTAAACCCCTCTTCAACAACTTTATCCAGATCTCCATCGGTTATACCAATTATGGGAACGTTAAAACGGTAAAGTATATCGGCAGCAACCAGTGTGGTATCATCCCCCACTGTAACCACCAGGTCTGCATTTTTTAACTTGTAGATATCCTCAGCAGCATGACTAAGGTAGGCAATGGTGAAATGGGTGTTTGATTTTTCAGATTTTAATATTCGGGGTTTTACCCGGGATTTACGTAACAAGCCAGTTTTTACTATTGCCTTTTCCAGCTCAACTGGCCCTAATTTTTCCACCCCATGTTTTTTCAACGTTCCACCTATAAGTTGGGTTATAATACCCTCTTCAGCAATAATGGCCACTTCAGATGAGGTTGATTTGCCAATAACTATACCATTGACGAATATATTCTCACCAGGAGACACACCGGCAATTTTTCGGCAGATGGTTTGGCCGGTTCCCTGACAGGGATCCTGAGAAAATAAAGTGTTCCTGATCTCCTCGGGAGAGACCAATCTTAACCCCATTTCAGTGGCTATCTCTGCTGCCAGAGGAGTTAGATCATCCCTCCAGGGCACCACACTGCCATCGGGTTCACCGGGTCTTTCCATCTGAACAATGGGAGGATGACCTGTGCTATTGTTATAAACCTTGTAACCAAAGGCGTGTCCGGTTACACTGGATTTACCGTAGTTAATAAGAAAAATAACATCACTACCTTCATCGCTGAATTTATCCACCGACTGGCTGGGGAACAGTTTATGGCTGATATCAATCTTATCTTCCAGATTAGCATCAATAACTGCAGTTCGCCCCATAGTACCGCCTAATCTGGCTTTGACCGTACCATATCTTTCTAAAAACTTTAAAAACTTCAGGGCATAACCAGAATCAACTATTTCTGGCCCGTGCACCACTAAACCAATTTTCATCTTCTTCATTACTTCACCATAGAATCAGGGTATTTATTATAATTACCTACAACCCAGTACCCGTATTAAAATACCTATCACTAATAGTAACATTACAATTACGTTACCAATCACGTACCAATGGGCTCTGAACTGGGTTATTTTTTAATTCGCTTGCGATAAACAGGGGATCCACAGATTTCACAGTCTTCCTCCTGATAATCAGAAGGGTACTGGTGACGGCACCCCCGGCAAATTTTTATCCAACCATAAATTCCGGTTATTCCTTCAGTCATTACACCCTGGTAGGGAATTTTTAGAATTTTCAGGATGTTCTGTATGGAGTAATCATCAGTGACCACCGTAGGATGATAATTCTTCAAAAGTGTGACTGCCAAGGCCACTAAACTAATATCCACCTCTGACAGCCGCAAAATATCTCCAGAGTTATGGATGGCACTTTTTACCTGGTTAACGGAGTCATTATCCGGTTCTTTCACCATGATTTTACCCTCATCTAAAGCCGATTGAAGTGATATCTGTGATTTTAAATCCTTAATTTCAGATAAAACACCATTTATGGTTATATTTTTATGTTTTGAAGATATGAATCCCCCAATAATTCCAGATGCATCCAAAACATATACTTTTTCCTTCATAATTCACCATCCTACTCAGTAATACTTTCGAGGCACTCCCATCCTAAGAATTTATGATCCAACCAATGGATCAATTAACCCCGAATACAAATTTAAAGAAGTATATAAGGTTTTTCTTAATAATAAAAGGATTTAAAGCTTTTTTATACGTTACCCTCCACCCGTGAGAAATGTTTTTATGTTAGTAAAACAATAGATCAATTGATCGAGGGAGAGTGACATTAGACTCCTTTCACAATTTTTCGCCTGCGAAAAACCGCCTCCGATTTGGACCTAATTCTCTCCCTTGGATTAATATGGAAATAAACTTATTTTAAAACGTTTTTTAGCAATATTATTGAATTATATTCCTATAAAATTTTAGAGATTACTGGTTTACTAACACCAAATCCTCCTTAGTTAATACTCCAATAATACTTTTTAACGCCAGTAATGCAATTTTAATTCGTTAGGGGTAATGATTTATGTGCATTTATTTTTATAGGCATATATTTTATTTAATCCTCACCGTTTAATATTCCATTGATTAAATCTCTCCTATATAAATTCAATACCAGTAACTTTCATATAATATTAAACTGTACTAATTTAGTTTATCCACGGCGTAGGAAGTGGGACTATGCAAAGTAAAACCATGACCGAACATAAAAAACACAGCCCTTTACAGGTTAAGGTGGGAATAATCACGTTAAGTGACTCAAAATCTGTTTCATCCCACCAGGAAGATGAAAATTTTGTTTCCAGTACGGAAGATCTATCTGGCCAGATCATTAAAGAATCTCTGGCGGATCAACATGAAATAGTAGCTTATCAGATCATACCTGATGATGCCGACCTCCTTTTAGAAACCATAGAGAAAATCCGGAAAGTCGGTGCCCAGATCATCATCAGCACTGGTGGTACTGGAATTGGGAAAAGAGATATTACTATTGAAACAATTAAGCCCCTATTTGACAAAGAATTAAATGGTTTTGGAGAAATTTTCCGTTACGAAACCTATAAAGAGTTGGGAACCGGTGCCATAATGACCCGGGCAACAGCAGGAGTGTGGAAAGAAACCCTCCTGGTAGCCTTACCCGGATCACCAAATGCGGTGCAGCTCGGGATGAAAATAATTAAACCAGAACTGGGACATCTGGTCAAACATATGAAACAGTAATAGAGTGAAATTGGTTATAAAAAAGCAATGATAAATGAAAGAAAATAAGGAAAATACGAAAGGATAAGGAAAAATAAAGGAAGAAATAAAGTGTAATATTAGATTAAATGTTTATCTTACTTCACTAATGGAGACCAGTGGTTCTAAAGTTATCCCCTGTTTTTTTAACTCTTCCACTGCTCCTTCTTCTCGATCAACCACTACAAATGTTCTTTCCACCACTCCTCCATTGTCTTGAACTGCCCTGACTGCTTTTAAAAGAGAATGGCCGGTGGTGGTAACATCTTCTACCACAATTACTTTATCCCCTGTTTTCAACTCTCCTTCTATTAATTGAGAGGTTCCATAATCCTTCTGTGCCTTGCGAATCATGAGCATAGGTATACCCGCGTGCAGGGCCACTGCCGTTGCTATGGGAACCGCTCCCAGGGCAGGTCCCGCCACCCGGTCAATATCATCATCACTGATGAGTTGGGAGATGATCTTGGACACCTGGTAAAGGATCTGGGGGTCGGTGATGGCTTTTTTCATATCCACATAATAGTCACTCTCCCTACCGGAGGAAAGAGTGAATTTACCGAATTTAATTACGTTGTTATCATTTAACAGACTTATTAATTGGTTTTTTTCCTGTTTAATCAATTAAATCATTCCTATTTTTGAATCTTGTTCCCCTCTGACATCGCTGGCAAACTCCTCTATCCTGCTGAAAACATTTTTCGCAGACCAAGTTCCCACAGAGAGAACAGGTGTACATTTTGCCGGGTTGACCGCAGATACTGCACAATCCTCTAACTTCCAAAAAACATCACCCTCCCCAACAATGGTTGGTTGAAGCTATAAAATCTTATTTAAGTCCGGGGACAAAAAATAAAGGGTAAAATTAAGTTAGTACCCCAATATACTTAAAATATTGATACCCTGAATATTAATTAAAAATCGTAGGCTGTTTCGTAGGTGGTTTCTCCTTCCCTACTTTTGAGAAGTATTTTATCCCCGATTTTACTCACCATATCATAAGGAACAATTGTCTCTCCTTTAGACAGCCCTAAACCTTCAGATATGCCTCCTTTGCTTACTACAAAGGATAAGATTTGATTGGTTTCGAAATTCACTTCCACATCTTTAACTTTTCCAATAACC
Source organism: Methanobacterium formicicum (assembly GCF_029848115.1). Taxonomy (NCBI): domain Archaea; kingdom Methanobacteriati; phylum Methanobacteriota; class Methanobacteria; order Methanobacteriales; family Methanobacteriaceae; genus Methanobacterium; species Methanobacterium formicicum. Next base: position 126,053 of record NZ_JARVXG010000051.1, read on the forward strand.
ACAGCTGAACTGTCTAAAACCTCTTTTCCAACAATTTCTTCAACGATCCTCATGGTAATCACCTCGGTAACATAGGAAGGGTAGTACCTTTTTTACCACCCTCAATTATTTAAGATCAAAGTTTTATTCATATATTTTAAGTTCCAGGTTATACTTATAATTTCACTGTAGGATTTAAGGGCGTAAAAAGCCAGATATCCTGATAAATAACGTTTAGCAGGATTAAATTAATTCCAATACCTTTTTAAATAATATTTATTCCAGCAGAGTATAAATTGCTAAATGATATTAAATTAGGGCCGTTTTCGTATGTTCTACATTATGTTTAAATGAAAAAACCAACCCTACAGTATTTTACATTTCAGATTAAGTTGATTTTATAATAAAAGAAAAATGGGGAATAAAAAAGAAATGGAAAAATAGGGAGATATTCTAAACTCCCTCAAAGCATTTGTCCATGTGTTCCTTGCTGAGTTTCCGGGTTAGAAGGCTCACCACCACTGTTACCACCAGGGCAATTGGTAGTGCGATCACTATGGGGTCCACAGTTGGCCAGGGAAGAGCAGTAGTGAGTACTGCCTTTCCAGTGAGTGCCTTAGCTATACCCAAAGCTTCAGCGGATTTTTTGTATTCAAATACCAGCCAGAATAAGCTGATGAGTGTTCCCACCACCAGTCCCGATATGGCACCGGCCTTGGTACAGCCCTTCCAGAAAAGGGCAAATACATACATGGAAAGGAATGCCGCGGCAGTAATGGAGAACCACATGGAAGTTCCCACCGCTATTATGTTGGTGGGTAGAATGAAGCCCATAATAACCGCAATAACCATAGCAATGGCAATTCCCAGCCGGGCAATGTATACCGAAGCATATCCTCCTGCTTTGTTGGTCAGGGTCTCATAGATATCCCTTCCCAGAGCAGTTCCCTGGGTGTGAATCTGGGCACTGAGGGTGGACATGGCCGCCGATAACAGGGTGATCATAAATAGATAGGCAAACCATAATGGCATGGCTGCAGTGATAAATGCTGGTATAATTGAATCTGCATTACCATTAACAACCTGCATGGCCAGTTTTCCAGCGGTTTCGAAGAAATACACGTTGGATAAGGCCCCCACAATGAAAGCAGTTCCAGTCATCAGGAGGATGAAAATTCCACCAATTAAAACTGCCCGGTTAAGTTCCCGGTTGGATTTGACAGTCATGAACCGGACCACGAGCTGTGGCTGTGACAAAACTCCTATGCCCACTCCCAAGATCAGTGTACTGACCAATGTCCACCAGAAGGGGCTTCCCAGGGCAGGCATGGACGTCCACCCCGTGAATCCTGTGGCAGTAGCCGCTGCCGTGGCCTTGGCTGGCACCACATTCACCAGATTGGTGAGAGCCTGGTTGGCATCGGTGACTCCACCCAGCATCCAGTAGGTGGCCACCAGAAGGATGAACATCCCCACAAACATTATGGTACCCTGCAGAGCATCAGTGTACATCACACCCCTTATTCCTCCGAAGATAACGTACAGGGCCACAATTACTGCCAGTACAACGAGAGCAATGTTATAATCGATACTGAGTGTTGTTTCTGCAAACCGGGCCATACCAATCAGAACCACCGATGCGTACAGTGTCATTCCAAAAAATATGACTAGTCCACTGAAATACTGTATAAATCTACTATCAAAACGTTTAGATAAAAATTCAGGGAAGGTAAGGGCTCCTAAATTGTGCCCCATTTTCCGGGTGCGTTTTCCAAAGAATACAAAAGCAATAAAAATACCTACCAGTATGTTCAAGAATGTGAGCCATAACAGTCCCATTCCATAAACTCCGGCTGTCCCCCCAAAACCGACAATTGCCGCGGTGCTGATGAAGGTAGCCCCATAACTCAAGGCCATTACAAATGGATGGGTTTCCCTTCCTGCCACCATGTAGTCATCGGCAGTTTTGGTTCGCCTCCAGGCCACGTAACCTACGTAACCTGTTAATAATAAGTATATTATAACAACAATACTTAATATCAGCAAATCATTCATTTAATCCACAACCTATATTTTCATTAGGCCCCTATTCATCGTATTCGTCCCAAAGGCCCAGTTCTTTTTCTTCCATTTCCTTTTCTTTCTCGTGCCATTCCACTTCTTCTTTTACCTGTAATTCTTCATCTTCGCCGCCTTTATTCCAATTCAAAATTCCGTAAACTACACATAAAAGAGTCACTAGAATGCATCCAATATAGGCACCCCATATCCAGGGGTCATTTATCCCCAAAACCAATTTCTCACCTCCTTAACAATGTTAATTCCAATTATTTATCATTATAATTAATGATACTTTTAATATTTTTGGCCATTATCCCCCTAACCAAACACAGAATTCTTTTTAAAATGATTAAACAGGAGTGCATAGTTCCTTTACTCAAATAATAAACATCCCGTAGGGGGATTATTCTTAGCCAAATCTTCATATTCTCACGATAAGTTATATTTTTACATCTTTTAGGAGGATATTTCCCTTTTAATCCCCGAATAAAAGATAGTTAGAAAAAAGATAGTTAGAAAAAACGAAGGATCTAAAAAAATACTTCGACTAATTCAGATTACCCTCCCCCCGGTATTATACAATTTTAGATCACATCTAGTCTGATTAATTGGAAGTATCTTCCACTGTAGACTGTGGTTCCGGACTCTGCAATCTCCAATGACTGATTACCAGCACCAGAGCCTATTTTATTTCCCATAACTCCTTGAGTCTGATTAAAACCATCACCCGTACCCCCTTGTTGTTGCATGTTGTTGCTGAAGGTGTTATTATCCGGGGGCATATTACCCGGGCCACCAGCAAAGGAAGTCAGATTTCCCCCCGGCACACCGGTACTGTTATTCCCCAGATGGTGATCATTCCGGTTAAGTGGATTGGAGTTTGAAGATCCTCCGGTATTCACTGATATCTGGTCCCAGGAATTTGGCAAAAAGGAAGGTCCGTATGGTAAGAGTAAGCTTAACTCATAATGGCTGTCCATACCATTTCCAACATTATTGAACGAGTTTGATCTTGTAGTAGGAGGATTATTGGCGGAATTACTGTGATCCACCGTTGAATTTCCTGGATTTAACGTTGAATTAGTGGAAAATGCCTTGGTGCCCTGCCCGGCAGATGTTTGATTGTTCGCTGAATTTACAGAATAAACTGTGCTGTTTTTGTAATTTCCCTGAACTCCATTAATGTTTTCCACAACCGTAATATTGGCGTCATCACCTAAAACATACTCAATCCAATATTTGGTCTGCATATCCGAAGCTAAAATGATAGTACTTCCGTTAGTTGTATTAAAATAACTGGCCTTAAGCTCCACCAGCTCATTGTACTGCTCGTTAGTTATGGTGGGGCCTAAACTATTAAATGATTGTGAAGCAGTGCAAAAACTGGAAAAAGCGAATATCAGGGCAATCCCCGCCACTAAAAGAAGGGTGGGAAGTTTTTTCTCCGGGTATCTGGCTAAAAATTCTGTTTCTATGAATTTAAGTCCCAGGGGAACCAGTAACCCAATGGGTAAAAAAGCAATTAACAGGAATCGGGACTGATAATCTGAGGCAGGTATGACCACCAATATTACTAGAGCTGCTGCTAAAGAAAGATAACTCCCTGCTAAAAGCGTGTTAGGATTGATTTTGAGTGCAGAGGTAGATGTACTTGGTATTTTTCCCTTTAAACCCCGATAGAATATGATAAGGGAAGCAACAACTCCCATTAAATAGGGCAAACTGCAGAAAATCAGGCCATTAACCGGGTTACTAACTCCCCCTGCACTGGTAGTGGTGGATGAAAAGTTAAGAAATGATAAAACAGTCCCGTATTTAGTGTACATGACCGGATATACAAAGAATAGGGCAACAAAACAGGCCCCGACCAGAACCGTGAATAATCCTAAAATTTTCAGATCAAAATGAGGTAATTCACGTGTTTTATAGGTCTTCAAGAGAATACTGAAAATTAATAGTGCAAAAAACAGAGCCACCGCCAGGGCTCCGGTATAAATGTGAGTTAAAAGATTTGCACCCAACAGGAGGACAGTGATAATCCCATATTTCTTCCAATCCTGAATATTTTCAAACCATTTAATGGCAAAATAAAGGAATAGGGAAAGAAATAGAATCCCCACCAGATTCTGCATGAAGTTGGTAATTAGGGAGAAATAATTTACATTCACCGTTATCAGAAATGCACTTAAGAGTGCAGGTACCTTGGAACCAAGAATTTTTCCATTCTTTTTCCTAACATAGCTTTCTGTAATAAAATATGCAGGAAAAGCAAGTAGCGACCCTATAAAGGCCATGCCTATTTTAATTCCTAAAAATGAGTTTCCAGATATGAGCACGAAGGGCGTGAGTAAATAATATGCCAGTGGAGGGTCGTTACTCAGGGGAACCCCCTGTTGCAGTATATTGAGGACCTGGATATCGTAAAAGGCACCATCGATACCATAGGATAAAGAGTAACGTGTTAGAATGAATAGATCAAGGGCAAAGGAGAATACGAAGATGGTTATCAATAGGATTAGCCAGTATTTCCTTTTAAGAAATTCAATGAGGTTAATTTTTGTAGGGATTTTAACCTTAGAGTTTGCAATGTCCATAATATTCTCCTTTTTTTAAATTGGGAAATAGTGTTTAAATTTAAATAGTCATCGTGATGAGTTTTTAGGGCTCCAAATTAAGCGATGAAGCGTTTTAATATGCCAAGAATGTTTGGAGCCCTATTATAACCAATGAAATGGTTATCCTGATTGATTAGTGGCCCATAATATCATCTGGACCAGTAGGGGTGTGTCTTGGGGATCGAGTTCGGGGTGGGAACCACTTAAGATCACCCGGCCAGAACCGTAATTTTCTCCGGTAATTGCTGAATATCCTTGGTAACCAGTTCCATTATCAGTGTAAGTGGCAAAGGAAATTGCACTGGAACTGGTGGTGTACATAACCGGACCGTTCTGGTGATGGAGACTTGTTTTGGATGAATCCAGCAGGGTGCTCCCGGAAGATGTGGGTGAAACTGAAACCAAACCATCGTAAACCACGTTAACCGTGTTTACATGGGAAGCAAGACCCCATCCTGAGTAAAGTCCATCCACACTGTTTGATCCGGCATAAGCACCAGCACATATACCTAAGTATCCATTTCCTTCGCTTACGAATTGTTTAATGGCATCTTCATTAATACTGGTACTGGAAATGTAAGTTGCCGAGTTTCCTCCTGGCATTATCAGAATATCATATCCTGACAGGGTGTTGGAGTTAATGGTACTGGCAGTATCATAATCAAAGTAACTCCCACTGGAAAGATTTTCCGTGTTACTTTCATCCAGGCAGGCTTCTATACCGGCAACACTCTCTTCCATGGAACCTTCACCATCAAATATCAAAACTTTAACCACAGAAACTTTATTAGTGGTGTTAACCGCTATTTTTTCCGAATCCCCCGGTAGTCCTACCACCAGGGTGACAGCCGACAACAGGAGTAGGGTTAGTGAAACTGAAACCAGTAGTCTGGTTTTACTTATAAAAATGCCTTTTATTATGATTCCTTTAATTAAATAACCTCCGGCATGATTTATGCCACTATCTTGGTTATTTATCTAAAATTACCAAATAAAAGTAAATTTTCCCATAATTCGCCATGTTTTACCAGTTCTATACCATTCACACCCAATTCACACCCAATTCTCAAGAGATGAGTTTAAAAAAATCCGGTTTAAATTAAAAAAAAATCTATTTAGGGATGTGAAAAATCTTAATTAAATGGGACGGGAGAAAGAATCCTATTTAAGGATGAAATTCTGTTAAGTGAGTGATAAAATTCGAATAATTTCCAGTTTCAAAAAAAGATTTATTAAAAATGGTGAAATAGATCAAAAGGTTAGCTACAAATTAACGGTTTAAACTTAAAATCTATTTCCAGCTTATTTTTAAGAGTGCGCTGAGGGAGATCAGCTGACATATATTGATCAGCATCAGGGAATAACCATCACCCACTCCTCCCGAAGGTCCAGGTGGTGGAGGGGGTGCCAGAAATCCCATGGAAAGCAGATTCTGGATTAACAGGAAAAACCCAAATATCAGGAGTCCAATGGTATATTCTGATTTCCATTTCCGGTAGTTTTTCCAGTAAATAGAAAGTAAAATTACTATTATTGATATGTTTGCCAGAGCAATTGCCACACCAAGATATCTAAATATCATTATCCAATCCATTCCCGATCCCACCTATTCTTTTTCCGATTCCTTCCAGATTTTTTTGAATGAATCATAATTCTTTTCCATGGTAGCAGAAAGCATGTAAACTGTTCCGTAATGGCCTTCACCACAGGCCGTTACTATATTATTTTTTATAAGCACGTTCAGATGATGTTTAACAGTTTTATAATCCAATTTAAGGCATTTAGCAAGTTGATTCGCATTATAAGGTCGTGAATTTAATTCATCAATTATTCTGGCTCGGTTTATCCCCCCACGAGTCCCTGCCACCAGCCACCAGAGTAAACCTTCCATATTAATCACTATATTATTTACATGCTCAATTTTAAGATCCCGCTGACAATAACATCCCTCACTTTGTCTTAGGAATAGATTGTTTTAATGAATAGATAAATCTCTGGAAACTACTCGTTAAACAGGTTTATCATTTTCATGGAATAAAAAATTATTTTCAGGGGGAATAAATTCAATTAGTGTTTAACACCATAGGTTTTATAATCAAAGGATTTATACTTAATTAAGTCCATTTTCTAAAAAATACTGGAAATGATCAAAATTTTATATGTAAATGATGGAATTTTCATGGATTGAAATTTATGAGGATTTCCAGGTTTTTGCCCATAACTAAATGGGCTCAGGAATATAATCGGGACTGGTTACGCCCAGATATTATTGCCGGAATTACGGTCGGTGCCTTTGTAATTCCAGAATCCATAGCATTTGTTTCACTGGCTAATTTACCTCCCGAGGTGGGATTATATTCAGCAATGGTGGCCTTGCTGGTTTACGCCATCTTTGGAACTTCACGTCAGTTATCTGTGGGGCCTCTTTCCACCCTTTCCATACTGGTGGGATCCACTCTAGGGGCTTTGATGATTCCTAATGCAAACCAGTATGCACTTATAGCCTCTCTGGTGGCAGTTATATCTGGAGTCCTGGCACTGCTAGCCTGGGGCTTGAGATTAGGATTCATAGTTAAATTCATATCTAAACCTGTTTTAACCGGTTTTCTAGCAGGTATATCATTATTCATAATATCAGGACAACTGCCTAAACTGTTTGGTATAGCTGGGGGAACTGGTAACTTTTTTGAACGTTTGTACTTTCTGGTGATGCACATCCACCAGACTAATTTCCCTACTCTCATTTTGGGTATGGGTGGAATCCTGTTTTTATATTTAGCCAGTAAAAAATTCCCCAAACTTCCCAACACTCTGTTTCTGGTTTTAGGATCAATAGTACTGGTTACTGTAGCCAATTTAACATCTCTGGGAGTGGACGTGGTAGGGCACATCCCTCAGGGATTACCATCTCTTATAATTCCCGATCCTGCACTTTTGGATGTAAATATTTTAGTTACTCTGGCAGCCACCGTATTTTTGATAAGTTTCATGGAGGGGTATCTGTTCGCCACGGAATATGCTGCTAAAAACAGGTACAAAATTGATAAAAATCAGGAACTCCTGGCTTTAGGCATGTCCAATATAGCAGTGGGTATTTTTCAGGGTTTACCCGTAGCTGGTTCCTTATCCCGTACTGCGGTGAATGATGAAAGTGGAGCCAAAAGCCAACTGGCCAGTATTGTCTCCGGATTAGTTATCATGCTGGTTCTGGTATTTTTTACCGGTATCTTCACCAACTTGCCCCAAGCCATACTGGCGGCAATTGTACTCTTTGTAATCAAGAATCTGGTGGATATTCCCCACTTCAGAAGTATATACCACTTCAGTAAAATTGAATTCATCATTGCCCTGGTAACTCTGTTATTTGTGCTCTTCTTCGGGGCACTGGAAGGTATTGTTATTGGAGTGATATTATCGGTGGTAGGGCTGATTAATAAAATGTACAATCCCCATATTGCGGTTTTAGGAAAAATGCCCGGCAAAGATCAGTTTTTGGATATCAGGAGGCGTCCGGAAGCAGAGATGATTCCCGAAGTGCTTATAGTTCGGGTGGATGGATCTCAAATATTTCTGAATACTGAGGACATAAAGAATAAAATTTTAGAACTAATTGAAAATGATTATAAAGATACTAAACTATTAATCTTGGATTTTGAGGCAACATCCTTCATTGATCACTCCAGTGCAGAGATGTTAGAGGATCTCTATGATGAATTGAAGTTGAGGGGAATTGAAATTAAAGCAGCTAATATTTACGGTCCCCTAAGGGACTCCATCCAGAAAACGAAACTGGAAGAAGAAATTGTAGAAGGACTTGTTTCCCTAACCATAGAAGATTGTATTGAGCTTTGGGAAAAGGAAAATATTAAGGAATGAGTTGAATTTGATTGGATTTAAAGATTAAGCTAGTTGTTATTTGGTATTTATATTCGGGGGTTTTTGGTCAAGCTAAGCCAATTCATCAATCTTCAGTAGATTTTTGAAAATTAGCAAGCAACAATAGAAGATTGAATCCCTTTTTGGTAATCATATAATCTCCTCTTTCGTGTCTTTGCATGATTAGATCGTTTTCCAGGAGCTTCTGGAGGTGAAACAAGAGATTACCACCGCGAAGTCCGGTGAACTCGGAAAGAGTGGAAAAGCTACGGGTTTGTGAGGCCATGTATTTCATTATTTGCAGTCTCTGCCGGTTGGATAACGGCTCCAATACATTTTTAACGATTTTTTCTTCATCAATAACCGCTATTTCAGTCTTTGTTTCATCATTAAAACTGTATATTTGTAAGGAGTCCATAATGTTTAGTTGCTTTTCAAAGAGGGAGTTAACTTCCTGAAAACATGTATCGCAGTTATCACCGGAGACTTTTCCCCTTATTTGATTTAATTCATCCCTTTTTTGAGCTATGGTCCCCCCTGAAATATGTCCCTGCTGGATGTTCTTGGAGTTTTCCTCCAAATAAGCAGTGAAGACTGATTTACAGGTGTCCCTCATAGGGCAGGGATCCACCATCCCCTGTTCCAGACCCTTTTCAATATCATCAGATAAGTAGACGGTAATTGAGTCTATAAAATCTTTTCTTAAATTGGCCATCATCAAATCCAGATATTCTTGATTGGTTCTTTCCATCAAACGTTTTATATCACGGTGTATGGCCTCTAACTTGGCAGGAGTATCGTAGTTTGTTGAATCTTTCAGGTTATTCACACGTTCCATAGTTTATATTATGGGGAAGGGATCCGGATAAAAGTTTCTCTTTTAACCTTTAGGGTCAGATTTGTGTAGAAGAAACGTTAGTACATTTTAATGACGGTTTAGTATATATTTCTAATTAACTATAGTTATAAGTGTAATTACACGGAGATGATAAAATGGGAGTAAAAGAAGAAATACACGCACAAATAGTAGGAGCCCTGGCTGGAGCAAGTTTTCCCCTGGCCACGCCTGAGGAACTCTTATCCGCATTTCCAGATGGAGCAGAAACTACTTGTAAATCAGGAGATGTTGAACTTAAAGCTGGCGACGCCGGAGGAGTTTTAACCCCAGATGATTTTCCATTTAAGTCAGCTAAAGATGTTGCCGACGTTATAGTAGAAAGAACAGGGTTATAAAACCCTTACCTTTTTTTAATTTATATCCATTAACAATCCTACTTTTATTCAATCCACCCCCTAAACACCTAACCCTGGTTTACAGGAATTTCCCCTTATTGTATTAACCTTGAAGATCATAATATCACTCATGACAGAAATTTCCAACCAGGAGACAGCTGTACTGGGTCTTCTCTACGAGCATCATCATTACGCCTACCGGATCAGGGAAATAATGGAAAAAAGGAGAATGGATAACTGGGCAGATGTGGATTATTCCACCCTACCCCCCATCCTTAAAAGCCTGGAAAAGGAGGGATTGATCCGACACCAATATAGGAATGAAGGGAAAAAAGGACCTGAAAAAGTTTACCACATAACTGAAAAGGGCAAATCCACATTTAAAAGGCAAATTAAAGCTATTTTATCTGAAAAAGGAACTATAATCTATTCTTTTGACCTGGGACTGGCAAACATGACTTCCTTAAACCAGGAAGAAATTATTCAAAGTCTAAAACTTTATTTAAAGTCTATTGAAGAACGTATTCATGTTTTAAGCTATTCCCTTAAGATACAGGAAGAAAACAACGTGCCCTACAACTTCATAGCTATCTACAGTAGAAACTTAAGTATTTTGAAGGCTGAGAAAGATTGGGTAATTAAGTTCATGGATAAAATCCAGGTCAAGGGGAAATAATCACTGATTTTGGTCAGGAGTCTAGTCAAAACATAATAAGTATTAACCTAAAGGAATAATTAATTACACAGCCTCTATAACAAAATATTAAATGGGCCTATGCAGCTCAAATGGGTGAAAATAGCCTAGTAAAAAACCAATTCCATACCACTAGTGAAATCCTAGCTTCTTCTAGCCAAAAAACGACTAATACCGTGAACCTATTCTTTGCCCATATAGTTGAAATCCTAAAAATGAAAATGGGAGAGAAAGGTATGAATAATTTAGAGAAAACTGGAAGTTATACTAAGGGTGATAGGGTAGACGCGGAGATTGGAAATAAAAAAACTGATTCCCAAGGGTCAGCAGTTTGCGGAGCAAAGATGGATGCTGCACAAGCCTACGCCCATATTCCCCAACTGTTAAAGAAAGTTATTGATGACGGAGATGTTGAAGCCTGGCAATCCATTGTAAAAAGGATCGATTATATTTACCAACATGTTGATTATTCCCTGGTTTCCCTGGATAAAGAGACAGATTTTATTCAAACGGTTAAGTCAGAGGTCCAATCAGGAAAAAAACTACTTTTCAAACCTAACCTGGTAGGCCCCCAAGTAATTGACCATATTACCCATGGTGAAGGTCTGGGCGCGCCCATCTGTACTGATTGGTCAGTAATAGCTGCTTTGATGCGCTGGTTCCACGATGAACTTGACATTGATTATCACCAGATGGCCTTAGGTGAAGCTTCCACTTCTTCTCTTTTAATGGCTACAATAGGTAGTCAATATGCTGGAAGAACCATCACCTCTGAGGCTATATTTGAAGGAAGATCCGGAGACTTCTATGGGGGTTGGGGATTCTACTTCGTGCGCCAGTACCTAAAAGAACACCATCCTGCATCCCACACTGATGATCCCCTGAATGGATATGAGGATAGTGTGGTCGGGAACTATTTCCCACCAGGGAAAGCTGGAAACAGGCTGATGATCTACGACTTAAATAAACTCAAAGATCCCACTCGTGGCCGTACCGTACCGGTTCCCGAAGGAGCCAACTACTCAGAAATCACCCTTCACAAATTAATCATTGGGGGCGATCCGGAAAATGCCGAAGATCTTACATTTTATCCAGGGTGTGTCCTGATTAACGTTCCCAAAATGAAAATTCACGCCCAGGACCTCCTTACTAATGCCATTAAAAATCTGGGCATAGGTCTTTATCCCACCCAGTGTCCTTCCAGTACTGATCCTGAAAATAAATCCTGGAAATATGCCATGCCCTCCTCAGATACTCCCAGTTACAAGGGTAAACTACCCCACATGCCCTGGGTGGTGGAGATTGATGAAAAAACCAGTTTACCTAAGAAAGATGAGAAGGGGGAATACATTTTAACCAAAACCCGTGGAATGCCCGGAACTCAGGCCGATGTTATCCGGGCGGTGCAGGAGGAGGGTGTTTTCATGGTGCATATTTCGGATTCTATTGACATGATCAACCTCAACCATAACCCCGAAGGAATTGCCGTTAGAATCCCTGAAGGGTATATCTGGTCCTCCCTGGACTGTGTTGCCCTGGACCAGTTATGCGCCAATTACTGTTTCAAAACCATTCCCATGTCCCAGGGGATGGAACTTAAAGAGAAGAACAACTGGAATACAGAATTCGTTCACCAGGTCCCGGTGGCCACCATTGAAGGAAAAAACATTGTGACCATTGAAGGACTGGACTCTCCTCTTTTCAGGTATAATCTGTACAGTTACGGGGAAAAAAGGGGAATGGGGCAACAACATTACTATGTTACTGGTTGGGATAGTGTCACTGGCACCCCCTTAGCATCTCTGGACGGCCATCTGGGTAGAATTGAAAAAACCAGATTCATTGAACTGATAACCGGCAACATGTATTATAATCCCAGCTGCATGCTCTGGGATATGCAGAAGACTCTTTTAAGCTATGCTGAAGCCCATGATAAGTTAACTGGCTCCTCCATTTACCAGGATTTCATGGAGGGATTTGATGAAAATGGTGATGGGGTAATTGATTACGATGAAACCGGAACCAAGGGATTCGACACTCATCTATTTTTAATAATGTCCGATGCACTGGATATCCAGTTAAGCGGAAACTACGGAATGCTCAAGGGGAATTTCTATAACGCAGTAAATACAGGTAAACATAGCAATAAAAAATGGAATCCTGACGGCCATGACTTTGCCCGGGAGATCACCTTGATGAGTATTGCCAACCATGCCTATGAGATGTCCAAAAATGAAACCATGAATCCAGATCCATTTGTATCAGGAATGGAATGGGGACAGGGCCGTTGGCCCAGCTGGGAGTTTGCAAAATGGGCCATGTACTCCAGTATGCTGTACGGCGCACCCTCACCAGAACAGGTGAGTATTAACTCCCTTTATGGGTTAGCATTCTGTTATGCAGATAAAACCGAAAATAATGGTAAATACACCGGTAGTGTTGATCAGATGAAATCCGATCCCCAGGCCCTGCACAGCTACTTTTTAGCACTGGCCGCCGGGGCAGATCCCCTGAGTTTTACCTTCTACGTGCCATCGGGCTACGGAACTCTGGAAAATCTGAACATACCCAATGTAGAAGAGACCAGTGATCCGGAGAAGATTTTAACTGCCGAATTTAACCACGGAAAAGAGAAATGGTAAAAAAAAGAACAAAGGGGACACTTTTATCCCCCATTTATTTTTAATTTTTAAAAGATTAATAATTTTTAAAAAATTAAGTATCGGTGCGGTTAAAGGTTCCATTTTCCGGTGGGAAAGTGAAGGTTACGTTTACCTGGTGAGCTGAGCCATCGTGGAAATCTGTGAAATTGAAATAATGGTTATTTGTTGGATCTTCAAATGTGGTATTGCTCCAATGTTTTAAATCAAAAGCTTGGCCATTATTCCCATAATGACAAATTAAAGTGTTACTATCCGTAGTTATGTTTATCAGGCCAAATATATTACTGGAATATTCACCAGTATAGGCACTTAGAGGTTGTGGATTGGGTACGTATGTATCCGGAAGATCAGACTTCCAGGTGGCATCAATTGAACTTTTCTTGGAAATCCAGGGATCATAATTTTCATTGCCGTTTAGTAACTCCCTGAATTTAGCATTTAAGCTGACTTTAAAACCTTCGGCATATTTTCCTCCATTGCTTAGTATAACTATGCCTATATCTTTTGAATTGTAGATGGTAACCTGGCTGAAAAATGCATCACTATCTCCATCATGGAATATTGTGCCATTGGAAATTGCCCAACCATACCCGTACATTGAAGTGTTTTTATTGCTAGTGTATATTTTCCCGGTGCGTGTTCCATCTAATTCCTCTTTAGAAACGATTTGCACGCCATTATATTCACCAGTGTCGGCAATTTGGAATTTTAACCAGTTAACCATTTCATTTATGGACACCGCCATACTACCAGAAGGCCCTATGGGGTCGGGAATAATATCATACGCTTTCATGGTTCCGTTTTTAAGGAGTTTGTAGGGAGTTACATGATTACTGGAGCTAATGAAATCATAGTAGCTGGTGGTGGCCGTGGTCATTCCCAGGGGATCCAGGAGATCCTCTTTTATTAAGTCTTTCCATTCAGTATTAGCCACCCTGGCAGCACAGTAACCGGGCAAGGCATAAACCATACTGTTATACATATACGTTGAACGGAATTGGGTGGTATTCTCTAGGTAACGGAGTTTATAAAGGGCCACATCATACGAGTCATTAAAATAGGTGGGGAAATCATTTCCACTTTCAGGCCCCAATCCACTACGATGGATCAGGCAATCATGGATGGTTATTTGTTCAGTAGCTTCGTCACTGTATAACTGGAATTCATCCGGGTAGGAATAGTAATCAGTTATAGGATCCTTCCAGTTCATTAACCCTTTATCCACTAATTGAGCAATATTTGTTGCTGCAAACTGTTTAGTGATGGAACAAATTCCAAATAGGGTATTTTCATCCACTGGTTCCTTTGATTCTAAATCTTTAACTCCTAAACAGTTCATGTACAGTATTTTATCATTTTGAACAATCACTACCGCCATGCCCGGTATCAATGATTGGTTGTAATTGGCATTGATGTACTGATCAAATAAGCTAATTATATGTTCCATCGGATCCGGAGAAGGTTCCGGACCAGGTGAAGGATTCACCGATGATGAAGATGGACTATAAGCCCCGGAGAAGGGAATGAGAGATAATGATGTTGTCGGAGAAAAGATATAATTAGGGGAATTAGTATTGTTTTCAGTTTGGTTAACCGAACCAACCATACCATTAGCTGGCGAATTATCTGATTTTAAAGGATTGAAAACTAAAAAAGCACCGGCAACTACCACAATCAAAAAACCCAGAACTATTCCCGACAAAACTTTATTATCCACCAACTAACCCCCCTAATAACTATATGATTGTTAGTAATTAACCATATATATATTAAAATAGGAGTTTAAAAAAGTAACTCTAAACTTAAACCGAAGGTATTAAACCTATAACGCAAGGCATTGCCGTTTCTTATTGGAATAAAAATTATAGAGGAAGAATTATTATAAAATGTATTTTCAACCGGAATATTGAGCTTGGAATGAAAAGGCAAGATGAATATTTAATCAATTAAGACAATCCATTTAAATCATTAATTATCCCAGTCCATGATAAAACAAGTGTCTTATAATCCCATAAGGTCTTATATTTTAATCATTAGAACTTTTTAAATCATTGAAACCTGAATTTTTTTATACCATGCAAATTGTTTTATTTATGAAAATTAATAAAATAACTTGAGTATTATCTGTTTAGACCCTGGAAATTAATTTTAAACCTGGAGAATAAATTACTAGGGAGATTAACGGGAAAAAATTAATAAAAAAAATCTTATTTATCAGGAGTGATTGAAATTAAAGACGATAATAAGGTTGAAAAAACTGAAATCGACGAAAAACATTCCAGTGCTATTCTTAATTCTATTTTTGAAGGTCCAGAGAATATAATCGCCTTTTCGCTGGACCAAAACTACCAATATATCTTCTTCAACCAGACACACAGTCAGACCATGAAAAATATTTGGGGGGCTGATATTGAGATTGGTAAAAGCATAATGGACTACATCTCCTACCCTGAAGACCGTGAAAAAGCTAAAGAGAACTTCGACAGGGCGCTATCTGGTGAAAACTTCATAATCATTGAAGAATACGGGAAAGAAAGTCTCAGCCGTAATTACTGGGAAAACGTATACAACCCTATCCAGTCTGATAAAAAAATAATAGGTATTAACGTGTTCTGTATCGACATAACTGAACGACAAGAAGCTGAAAACGCATTAAAGCTAAGCCAAATCCAACTTGAAAACGCCATGGACCTGGCAAAGTTGGCCAACTGGGAATTCAATATATCAGATAAAACTTTTACCTTAAATGATAGATTCTACTCCATTTTAGGTACCACTGCTGAAAAGGAAGGTGGTTATCGAATTACATTGGATGCCTATTTACAGAAATATGTACATCCAGATGATGCTCGACCAATAGGGGAACTGATAGAATCAGCCTTACAGGAGCGTAGATTAATCTTTGGCAAGGAGATACATCATAGAGTGGTCCGCAATGATGGAAAAATCAGGCACGTAGCCATTGTGATCAGAGTAACTCTTCCCACCAAAAAAAGTAATGTCCATGTTTACGGAACAGTTCAGGATGTCACTGAACGTACAAAAGTTGAAGAAAAACTTAAAAAATCATTAACCGAAAAAGAAGTTCTTATAAAAGAAATACACCACCGGGTTAAGAATAATCTCATGGTAATATCCAGTCTTTTAAACCTCCAATCCCAGTACATTAAAGATGAAGAAGCCCTGGATATTTTCAGGGAAAGTCAAAACCGGGCTCGTTCAATGGCACTCATACACGAACGTCTTTATCAATCCCCTGACCTTAAACGGATAGACTTTGGGGATTATATTCAGACTCTGTCTAATGATCTGTTCCACAGCTGCATCACCGACTTCAGTCGGGTTAAACTGAATATAAATGTGGAAAATTTAATGGTGGACATTAACACCACCGTGCCTCTTGGCCTTATTGTCAATGAACTGGTTACTAATTCCATGAAACACGGATTGGCAGGGAAAGCTGAGGGTGAGATCAATATAGGCTTCCATAAAAAGGGTGATGAATTCGTGCTGGTAGTGGAGGATACTGGTGTTGGATTCCCAGATGATGTTGACTTTAGGAATACATCCACACTAGGTTTACAGTTGGTGAATAATCTAACCACCCAAATCAATGGGAAAATAGAATTAAACAGAGATAACGGAACTAAATTTACAATTACCTTTAAAGAACAATACACCTAGACAGAATTACTATTTTATCTGGTAAAACAGTAAATTGTTTCAAATGAAATAATAGAGGATCAAGTGTTGAATTAACGTGTATTTTCATCATATCTCCAATTGCAGCTACTTTTCCTAGTAAGTTTTCCTCACTGCCATTAAGATCTTAATTACTATTTATTCAAAAACATAATAATAAATCATAATTACCAGTAATATAGATGAATAGGAGATTCTATGACTACAGAAGTTATGGACAAACAAAAACTAAAAAAAGAATTGTTATTATTCTTGATTATTACGTTTACCGCAACTATATTGATTACATTTGTTATTTATTTCATTTCAGGCCCCATATCCCGTTCACCATCCACACTGTGGTACACGTCACTTCAGGTTTGTATGCTGATACCGGCCAGTGCTGCCCTATTCTGTATGTTCTACTTCCAATCACCATCCCTCACCAGGGAAACAAAGATTGTATTCGCATTCTTCCTGATTTACGTTATTCTATTCTGCTTTGAAAGTTATGTTAAACCAATTTTAGGAACCGTGGGAATGCCTATGGTTGCCTTACAACCGACTTCTGTGAAAATACCACTGGTTTCCATGATTGTTGCCTTTACCGGAATTTTAACGGTAATCATCTTGAACTTGAAAAAAAAATGGAGGGACGACCTGGAACCGGCAAAACTCTTCTGGGGAAGAAATTTAAAAAATTATCTGATTATACCCCTAATCCTCATATTAATAACCTTTTTCAGTTTCATTTTAAATTATCTTCTGGGATTGGGCCTTCCCAGTAAAGAATTTAACCTTTACCTTTTCTTTAGCACTTTATTACCCAGTCTTATCCTTTCCTTCCTGGTATTATGGCCAAATTACTTTGGTGAAGAGTATGGGTGGAGAGTGTACCTCCAGGACAGGTTATTGCCATTATTAGGGGGTTACAAAGGAGTTTTACTGCTGGGAGTCATCTGGGGCCTGTGGCATGCCCCCCTGATTCTGGTGGGACTCAATTTCCCGGGACAACCCGTACTGGGAACTGTTCTGATGATCATTTCCACCGTTATAATGGGTATTATTTTCAGTTACACGGTTTTAAAAACCGGAAGTATCTGGATAGCAGTTTTACTGCATCTGATTCTTGATACAATTTATCCCGTAGCCCAGTATTATATTGCCACACCATTTAATCCCGTATTCTCATTCGGTACTGGAATTTATGGTTTTACACTACTAGCTGTGTTGGCAGTTATTTTATTAAGGTCCCGAGTCTGGAAGAGTAGTGAAAACTTGGAATGAGTGATTTGCCCTTATTAATCAGGAAATGATTTTAGAACTCATAACCCGGCCAGCACCAGCAGACAAAGTGCCAGTAGTTTAATTTTTCCAGAATTTTTAACTTTCTGTTAACTTTATGAACGCCGTTATAATAAGATATAATGTAACAGAAAGTGGACAACCAGGACTGAGTCCAAATTTTGAACTTATTGTCCTTTAAAAATCATACCTGAAAGAAGAAAGTATAGAAATTGATATATGGGATTATTTAAAGATTAATATTTAATATTATCGAGGGGGGATCGATATTATTAATCAAAATTTAAATTGGGGACAATTAAAGAAGGAACTTTTGGTTTTTTTAATTATTACCTTTGCCGCGACTTATCTTCTTCAATTTGTTGTTTTTATGTTTGGTTTAAAATCTGTTTCAGGGACAGATATGCTGATTCCGGCAACAGTGGCCATAATGTGCATGTTCATCTTTAAATCTAAAGCTTTAACCCGGGAAACCAAGATTATTTTCGCGTTCTTTTTGGTTTATACAATATTATATTTCTTTGAAGGATATGTAAGCCCCATTATGGGGAGTTTAGGCGGTACCTTACCTCTCCTTTCCTCTATTATTGCAATTTTGGGACTGATTACTGCAATAATATTAAACTTGAAAAAGAAGTGGAGAAAAGGACTTAAACCCGCCAAATTATTCATTGGAAAAAATCTTAAATTCTATATCATTATACCCGTGATCTATTTTGTTCTGCTCTTTGTAAGTCTAATTCTTAACTATGTTTTTGGTTTAGGAGTTCCTGGAAAAGAATTTAACCTGACCACATACTTCATGTCCTTTATAACTCTTACAATTATGTATGGACTATTGTTTTGGCCTACATTTTTTGGAGAAGAATTCGGATGGAGAGTGTACCTCCAGGACAGATTATTCTACCTTTTTGGAGGATATAAAGGCGTTTTAATACTAGGAATAATATGGGGAGTATGGCATAGTGTGGACTATCATACTAGGAATGAATTATCCTGGACAACCAGTACTCGGAAATATAGCAATGATATTCGGTACAATAATAATGGGAATTATTTTCAGTTATGCTGTATTAAAGACTGGAAGCGTCTGGATAGCAGTATTATTGCACCTAATTACCGATGTTGCAGGAGGACCAGCAGCTAACATGTTCATAGCAACACCATTAGACTCCGTATTTTCATTTGGCCCTGGAATCTATGGTATGGCAATCATGGCCCTATTTGCACTAATACTATTAAAATCCAACCTCTGGAAAAAGGAGAACATACCAAAACCTAGTACTTGAAAAAAAATATCTAAAAAAAATAAATGAAAAGGATAATAACTATTATCCTGCAGGTTTATCCGTCTTACTTACCCTTAGATCAGGTAATCTATCCCTCAACATCCAGAATATAATGGCAAACACCAGCATCACCAGTAAAGTGATTATTCCAGACTCTCCTACATAGTAGGATATCATATCCCCACCAGCTAACGGTGCGAACACTTTTTGAGTGACGTAATTATCTATTCCGTGTAATATTACTGCCGGCCATAAACTACCAGATTTCATGGTCAACCATGCTAAAACGAAGCTAAAAGTTATCACTCCCATGAAAAAAATGGGTAAAGACCACCATAATGGTGTTTCAGCTACATATAAACCCATTATGGTCATGGGAAAATGCCAGAGGGCCCATATTATACCACTTATAAGTGCCACCCAGGTAAAAGTGGTTAATTTAGCCAGTTGAGGTACTAAGAAACCTCTCCATCCGATTTCTTCACCTAATCCTAAAAATATGCTGAAAAGTGGAGTTACCGTATAAAAAATAATGGTGGTGTGCCAGTCCCCAGTATAGGTTCCCAGGCCTAACAACCATAATA
Organism: Methanobacterium formicicum; assembly: GCF_029848115.1. NCBI lineage: Archaea > Methanobacteriati > Methanobacteriota > Methanobacteria > Methanobacteriales > Methanobacteriaceae > Methanobacterium > Methanobacterium formicicum. The sequence continues at coordinate 146,033 of NZ_JARVXG010000051.1, forward strand.
TGCCATAAGTAATGATATTAGTCAAAAAAGGGAAGAGGAAAGCTATGGCCAGGTATTTGACTTTTCCTGGCCCCCAACCAAAGTCCCGGACACTCCTGAAAAATATGAATGCCGTAACCAGGGCGGCAATACCCGGCGTCCACATAAGCATTATATTTTTAATGGCCCCATTTAATAAAAACCAGGATATGGAGCTTAAGGCAAAAGTGAGTAGCACAAAAACAACAATCGACTTTTTAATCATTGAAATTGACGCATTATCTGTCATATTTTGTTATTTATTACTAACTAATATTTATTGGTTAGGATTATTGATTATTATTTTATTGGACAGTATAGTTAAGTAGCGCTTCGAATCAAGTAGTTATCTGCCTTACATGGAACAAACGTGCACATTAACTTGCAAAAAAAGGTTTCCTCATCAAGATCTTAAAAAAAAAATTAAGAGAATTAAACACTTTTTTATGGTGTTAAACTGTTCTTATACCGTGCTATGCGTCCCTTGGTAATGGATAAAAACGCCAGGAAGGCCCCACTAATGCAATATCGGATTATAATCTCGTCCCATTTTTACCACCATTATAAATGAATCTATCATTTTAGTTAAATTTCCATCTAACTATCAATTGTTATCAGAATCAACAAAATAGGAGTTGCGATTTAAAAGAAATAGAAAAGAATATCTAACAATAAAAGTTAAGCTTTAAATGTTTGATTTTTAACATATTTAAGTTTATAATAAGCTAACTCCACGGCTCTGTCAAAAACTTGGGGGTTAAAT
>NZ_JARVXG010000052.1:5000-10000 GCF_029848115.1 Methanobacterium formicicum
GTTATTCCTGCCCGTCCAGTGACTCCCAGTAGTGATCCTTCCTGTATAACTCCCTCATCATCTGCTTCTATTATTAACCGTTTGACCACATTGGCACTGACATGGTCCAGAGTGGCAAATAATGTGTGGATATCCGTAGATTCAATTATTTCATGACCCAGTTTAGTGAGTTCAGGGATTTCATCACCATCTTTACCTACATCACAACCAATAAGAGTGGTTCCTGCATCATATGCTGCTTTAGGATCTACCGGTACAGTTCCAAACCGTTCCCTTCCTTCTGGAACTTTTCTTATGTCCACGTGTTCATGGGCGCGCCTGGCAAACTCTTCAGCAGCTTTCCAATCTGCTTTTTTGAGTATGTCCCTGGTGTAAAGGTCTAAAGCGGCACCACCCCGTTGATCCACCTTTTCAGTTCCCCGGATAATGGCGTCAGATATGGCTCCAGCCAGTCCACAGAAGTTTCCCACCGTGCGGGCGTAGGGTTCATCATTGTTAACTATTCGGCCAGCCAGAGTGGTTCCGAAATCCATTGAAATGCAGGGGTTACGATAATCTACTTCGGTCCATTTAGCACCTGCTTTTATACCCGCAGTTACCAGTTCTCCTTCCATTTCATTGGCCACCACTGCTCTACCTGTGGGTGGAACTACGCTGACCACTGCTCCGTCAAACATAACTTTATCCAGGAGGGTGAAATCCCGTAATTTTTTGGGTAAACTGTCCTTGGAAATGGAAGGGGACATTTTACTAGGAGGTATACCCGCTTCCAGACAGCCGTTAGCCAGGGCAATGATGAGTTCTCCCACTTCTTTTGGAGATGCAAAACCTGCCGTTACCCCAGTTGAACGTACCACAAAGTCCAGATCTTCTTCTATGCTAATTCCGGAACGTTTCACTGACTCCAGAATGGTGTTTTTAACCAGTTCCGCCACTGATTCCTGGGTCAGCTCCACATGCCACACTGTCTCCCCGAAGACCTTTTCACCCTTTTTAGGGGGGCGAATATCCCTGGTCATTTTAACAGTTTTGTCTAAAAGATAAGTACGACTGGTGTTGAGGTTAGTGGCCGTTAAAATACATTTAGTGGTGGTGTTTCCCAGTTCCACCGAGGCCACAATGTAATAAACATCAGGACGCATGAGGGTGCCGTATCCCTGTCCCCTGGTTTTCTTGGTAAACGGCGCCATCTTAGCTTCTTCAATGGTAATGTATCTGCTTTTTGCAATGACTGGCTTTGGACCTAAACCTAATAGTTTTTTAATGAATGACAACTTGATACCCCCAATTTAATAATGATAATCAAATTAAGTTTAGTGAAAATGAATATAAACGTTGTGAATTGATGATAAAAACAACTGTTAAATATCACCAATTTAATAGGGAGGTGGTTATTTTTGTAAGGGAGTTCATTTAAGAGATTGAGATTTCTTATTCTATATTTAGGATATTGGACTGTTTAGAAAAAGAAAACTCTTATCAGGATATAAAATATGTAAGAAGCAATTAAAATCGTCCCATCTACCCTGGTAAGTTTCATTCCCCTTTTTATTAAAAACAATAAGAGTAAAGTTATACAAACCATTACCGGAACATCGAAATAGATGGCAACGGGATCAACCGGTATCAAAACAAATAGAGAGGGTATTCCCAATCCAATTAAGATGTTAAAGATATTACTTCCAAATACTGTACCTACCGCCAGGCTATTCAAACCCTTTTTAGCCGAGGATAAAACTGTAAAAAACTCGGGGGCAGTAGTTCCCAATGCCAGGAATATGCCGACTAAAGCTGAAGGGATACTAGTAATTTCTGAAATCCCAATGGTACAATACACTATAACTCTACATCCAATAGCCAGACCAAATAAGCCAGCAAATGCCAGTAAGAACGGTTTAATACTTAATGACTTTTCTTTAACCTCTTCTTTAATTTCACAACATTCCATTTGGCTGCTTTCGTTGTTTTTTTGAGCCCGAATCAAAACCCCAAGATACACCAAGTACATTGCCACCATCAGAATTCCAAAAACAAAAGACATGTTTTGAATTACAAATAGAGACACCATTAAAGTTAATGCAGTAATTAAGGCCATTAGCCCATCACGGTTCACTTCTGGAGCACTGGTAGTGATTACACCGGAAAAAATGGCAGATATTCCTATTATTCCAGACATATTCCATATATTTGCCCCTATAGCACAACCAATACCAATATCATGATTTCCACCTAAAATAGCAATCATTGCCGAACCGAATTCAGGTAGAGATGTTCCAATTGCCGATGCAGTTACTCCTAAGATTATCTCCGATATTCCCAGTACCAGACCAATCTCCACTAAATTGTCTACAAAAATATCCGCAGATTTTATCACAATTACCAGGCAAATGACCAACAATACCATGAGTGCCAATAGTTCCAATTATATCACCGGCATAAGGTTACCGTGTATTATAGCTTTTTTTTGATGACCTAAAGAAGAATTGGGATTCTTAGTGATATAAAAGTTATGATTCTGTTTTATTGTTAATTTATAGGAAAATTAACCAGGATAGATCATTGAAAAATTTAAAATTAATTCGTTTAATTATTTATCTTGAATGTAAAAATTAAAATATGGAAGAAAAATAGAAAAAAGTATTTAATTAGTTCTAACTAGGAGTATGGTACAGGGAGCAGAGTGTACTACTTTTTCTGAGACACTGCCCAGCAGGCGTTTGTCCACCAGGTTTTTACCCGTGCCCAGCACAATCAGATCCACGTTTTCTTCCTCAACCACCTTTACAATTTCATCGGCAGGGCTGCCTTCACGCATTATCCCTCTAAATTTCACCATATAATGTTGGGGAGACTGGAATTCCTGGCGCAAACTATCCAAAATTTCCTTACCCTTAGCAGTTAACTCCTTCACCATCATTACTGACCTTTTGGGTGTAAAAAGGACACATCACAAAGCACCCCTACGTCAGTACGAATATCCTGATCACAGCATAAGTTACATAAGTTATTAATAATATTATGCCACCCCATCTATTTAATTTACCTTTACCCATCTTAATAAGCGCCATTAACAAAACAGTCACAAAAATCATAACCGGAGCGTCAAAGACCAGTGAAAGTCTTTCCACTGGCACCCCCAAAAGCAATGCGGGTATCCCTATACCAATTATAATGTTGAAGGTGTTGCTACCCAGAACAGTGCCTATGGAGAGATCGTGGAGACCTTTCATCGCCGAAGAAAGAGTAACAACCAGTTCCGGTATGCTGGTACCAATTGCCAGAGTAAAGAGCCCCATTATCATTTCCGGTATACCAATGATAGTGGCCAATTCTACACCACTGTAAACCAGTAACCGGCACCCCACAATTAACCCGGCCAATCCCATGACCAACATTGCAATTGATTTTTTATTTATGGTTTTAGGAGAATCGTGTTCTGCAGGATTATTGTTTATCTGTTCTGATTCAATTTTTAAGTTGTACTTTTCAGTGGCATTATTTTTTCTCTGAGACCTGATTAAAACCCACAAGTAAAAACAGTAAGCTGTAATCATGACTACGGAAGCCTGCCAGTTAATATCCCCAAATAACATGAAAAATATTAGAATCAAAGATGTTAATAACATCATCAGCCAATCACGATTCAATCCCTCTTTATTTGTACGAATTAACCCAGATACTGTGGCCGATATTCCCAGGATACCGGCAATATTCCATATATTCGAGCCAATAACAGTTCCCACTCCTATCTCCACACTACCCGACATGGAGGCTATCACTGCTGAACCAAACTCGGGAAGAGATGTTCCAATGGCAGAGGCTGTAACCCCTAAAATAATCTCTGATATCCCTAAAGCCCCACCAATCTCGACTAAATTATCAACAAAGACATCAGCAGATTTTAGTACTACAATTAAGGATACTGCCAATATTACCCCAAGTGTGATTATTCCCATCAATATCTCACCGGCATAAGGTTTCCGTTTGCCACCTTATATATTTTACCTTGGATAATTGATTAACATTATTATTAAATAAATAATACCGTATGTAAAAATATACACTCCAAAAAAAAGCGTAAAATATTGTGTTTTTAAACAAGGAAGTGAAACACTCAATTATAATTAGAGTTCCAGAATAGTAAATATCCAAATAAAATTGAATACGTAACCAGATGGTTGATCCATTAATTAAATAAAAGAAAAAGAAATAGTAATTCCCTTTCTTAACCCGTCCTCACCAAGAGTATGGTGCAGGGGGCGGAATGTACTACTTTTTCTGAGACACTACCCAGCAGGCGTTTATCCACCAGATTTTTACCAGTGCCCAGCACAATCAGATCCACACCTTCTTCCTCAGCCACCTTTACAATTTCATCGGCAGGGCTGCCTTCACGCATTATCCCTTTAAATTTCACCATATAATGTTTGGGAGACTGGAATTCCTGGCGCAAACTATCCAGAATCTCCTTACCCTTAGCAGTTAACTCCTTCACCATCATTTCCTTGACCTTTTTAGGTGTTAAAAAGGGCACCGAAGTTTCCACCACGTAAACACCAATAATTTCTGTTTCTCTTTCGGGAATAATATCTAAAGTATGCTCAATTATGTCATCCATGTATTCGCCCATGGTAGCTACCAATATCTTATCATACATCACAAATCACCCTTTAAGCCAGTACAAATATTCTGATCACAGCATAAGATACATAAGTTATCATTAATATTATGCCGCCCCACCTATTTAATTTACCTTTACCCATCTTAATAAGCGCCATTAGCAAAACAGTCACAAAAAGCATAACCGGAGCATCAAAGGTTAAAGAAATGTTATCCACCGGTACTTTCATTAGTAATGCCGGAACTCCTATTCCAATTAGAATATTGAAGGTGTTACTGCCCAGAACAGTTCCCAATGAAAGATCGTGGAGTCCTTTCATGGCGGAACTTAAAGTCACCACCAGTTCTGGTATGCTGGTACCAACGGCCAGAACGAAAAG
>NZ_JARVXG010000052.1:35000-62500 GCF_029848115.1 Methanobacterium formicicum
CCTGATATAAACACACTTGAGTGGTTTGAATGTATTTAATATTTCGATGCGACTGTGGACGGGCAGTTTATGCCAAAGAAGGCGTCAAACAGAAAAAATGTGTCTGTGGGAAGAATTTGAAGGTTAAAGAAAGAAGGATCCTGGCCAAAACCGAAGACTCCCAACAGGCCTCGGAAAAGGTGCAGGAACTTCAGGAAGAGAAGTACGGCGGGGCTTACTTTACCACCGCCAACAAGTTATGAATTGAAAACAGGGATTCATAATTAAATACATCTGTAGACCGGGGTTATAATGTTAACAATTTATTTGCCTCTATTTGCCAGTTCTTAGCTCAACCTACACCCTAAATTTTATAATTAACTTTTATTCCCAGCGAATCGAAATTTTCAGTGCAAAATATCCTTTATTTTATTTTAGAATAATCCCTATATGAAGAATAAAAAAGAATACAATTATAAGGTTTTGTGTATCTCTTATAATTTGAGTGATAATAGAATAATAGCTTGGGTTCGGGGCTATGACCAGTAAAAGTTTCTCTAAACTCACCAGTAAGGGTGAGAGAAAAAACATAGAATTTAAAGAAAACCTTAATTCTGACCCTCATCTTTTAACTGAGCGTAAGCAACAATTGGCATCCCAGATGAAGTACCGTCTGGCACGGGGAAATGGAGAAGCCATCTATTTTGTGGGTGTTGATGATGATGGCTTGCTGGTGGGCCTGGAAAAAGAACAGATGGATGAATCACTATTTGTTTTGGGAGAACTGGCCCGTGAAATAAAGGCTAAAATCATCAATGTGGAAAAACAAAATGCTGGCCAGGGAGAAGTTGCCAAAGTCATTATCAACCGCGAACAAAACAGTAAACCAGACCATTTACTTATTGGAGTAGCTGGCCACGTGGACCATGGGAAAAGCACCCTGGTGGGAACCCTGACCACGGGTAAACTGGATACTGGTTCGGGAAGTACCCGTATATTTTTGGATGTTCAAAAACACGAAATAGAACGGGGTTTATCCGCTGATCTCTCCTTTGCCGTTTATGGATTTAAAAATGGAGAAACAATACGCATTAGGAATCCCCTTAATAAGGGGGACAAGGCCCTTATGGTGGAAAAATGTGATAAACTGATTTCTTTTGTGGATACCGTAGGGCATGAACCCTGGCTCCGTACCACCATCCGAGGTATTGTGGGTCAGAAGCTAACTCACGGCCTCCTGGTAGTGGCCGCTGACCAGGGACCCACCCACATCACCCGGGAACACTTGGGGATAATTTTAGCCATGGAACTACCGGTGATCGTGGTGATGACCAAGATCGACCGGGTAAGTGAGGATCAAATCCAGGCTGTTCGCCAGGAGATCTTCGACCTCCTGAAACTGGTGGGAAGAATACCCTACATGGTAAAAAACATGGAAAATGCCGATTTCCTGTCAGAAAACATGAACCAACACTTAGTACCGGTTATCAAAGCATCTCCTGTTACTGGTGAAGGCTTGGAACTCTTAGATCGCCTGTTTTCTGGTCTTAAAATACCCTCCCACGAAGAAGACTTCCAGAAACCATTCATGATGTACATCGATAAGATCTACTCGGTTATGGGAGTGGGAACAGTGGTGAGCGGCACCATAAGACAGGGTAAAGTTGAAAAGGGTGAAAAACTTATTTTAGGTCCCTTGAGTTCTGGAGATTTCCTCCCGGTGAATGTGAAGACCATTGAAATGCACCACTATCGTAAGGAAAGTGCCAGTGTGGGAGAAGTGGTTGGAATATCCATTACTGGCGTTGAAATGGATGAAATAAGGAGGGGGATGATTATATGCCACCCCGATTATAAACCCCAGCCAGTACGAGAATTTGACGCAGATGTAGCCATCCTCGTGCATCCCACCACCATCAAGGAGGGTTACGAGTGCATTACCCATATAGAAACCATAGCCGAAACCACCTGCTTCCGACCCCTGGGCCAGGAATACCTTTCGGCAGGAGACACCGGCCAGGTTAGAATGAGATTCAAATACCATCCCTTTGCCATTCATGAAGGTCAAAAACTAATTTTCAGGGAAGGTAAAAGTAAAGGGGTGGGAACAGTAACCCGCATAGCCAGTTAAGTTATTCTAGTTAATTAACATGAAAAAGAAACCATAATCCTCTACTACAAAGTAAGCTAATTACGGTAATAAAATTACTACTATAATAACTCATCTTAACTTTTGTTCTAGGAATTCCTGGATCTCACAGGCCTTACAGACGGGTACAGAGGATGGTTCACCACACTTCTGGCAACGGTGCAGTTCAATCCTTTTCTGGTTCAAGTTACGGAGATTTTTCTGGAAAAAATTAAGTAGATTCAGTTTGGTGCCGGGTCGCTCCTCTTCCAACTGGTTGAGATAATTTTTTAATCGGGAGCGAAGAGATTGGTGGGCATAGGGACATTCGGCCAGGTGCACCGGGATTTCATTCATTATAGCCCAGGTACCCACTTCTTTTTCCTTCACCAGCCATAGGGGTTTTATGCGTGGCACCATTCCCGGATGTATTCGTTCCTGTTTAGGTCCGAACTTGGCAAACCGGCGCACATCAGCCCGGGCAAAACTCATTAAATAGGATTGGACCTCATCATCCAGGTTGTGACCGGTGGCCAGTTTATCAACATTCAGTTGGCAGGCAGTGCGGTTCAGAAGGTAACGTCTAAAAACACCACAGGGGACACAGGCTGTCTGATAGAACTGGGAGGCTTCATCCAGAGAAAATCTAATCTCTTTTTTAAAGGATAGTTCATGGTACTCCACCCCCAGATCCTTTGCCTGGCCACGGGCAGCTTCCAAACCCTCCTCACGATAATGAACTATCCCTTCATCAATGGCAATGGCCAGGAGTTTGAAATCAAAACCACCCTCTTCAACCAGTTTATGCAGAATGTGCAGGGTCAAAACACTATCTTTACCCCCAGAAAGAGCTACTGCCACCTTATCCCCTTTATCTATCAGGTTATAATCAGTTATTACCTTTTCAACACGGTTTTCAAGTTCCAGGTTGAAGCTGTGCCTGTCCAGGGGTTTCATAAAAAATATATGGTTGGCTGAACATAAAAAATAGTATGATATCTGCAGAATTGACTGTAATCCCCATAGGTACTCCAGATACAAGCCTCAGTAAATATGTGGCTGCGGCAATTGCTGCCTTGGACGAAACCCACGTGAATTACCAGTTACATGGTATGGGAACCTTGCTGGAAGCTGATAACCCCGACGATCTCTTTGAGGCCATTAAAATTGCCCATGAAGCCGTGTTTAAGGCTGGATCCCAGAGGGTGGTGACCAGTGTCAAAATAGACGATCGTAGAGATCGTCAGCGCACCATGGAAGACAAAGTACAGTCCGTAGAAAAAAAACTAGAATAATCACATGTTTTTACCAGCACCCATGATTATTCCTACTCCTTGAAAGAGGAAGCTTAAAAATTACTTAAACAGTTAGAGTGCTTTAATAAATAAAAAAAGATTAAAAAAAGGAATTAAAAGGTATTTATTTTTGTTTGGAAGAAACTGTAAGTGTTTAGAAGAACTTATCCGAAGCTGCTTCCAGGGTTATCACTATCTTTTCCAGTTCTTCTACAGAAAGTGAGGGATGTACTGGTAGAGATAGAACTTCCGAGGCTGCCTTTTCAGTTTCACTCCAGTGATCATTGTATCCCAAGTTCTGGTAGAGTTCCTGTTTGTAGATGGGGATAGGGTAATGTATTCCCGTTCCAATACCTTCCTGGTTGAGGTAATTCATCACATCATTGCGTTTTCCGTCTTTAACCCTTACGGTGTACTGGTGGAATACATGTTTCACCTGGGGGGAAACAAATGGTGATTCAATGCATGAAATTCCCTTTAAATGTTCAGTGAGGTATTCGGCATTTTCTATTCTCTTCTGGTTAAACCCATTGAGCTTTTTCAGTTGAACCAAACCAATGGCCGCAGCTATGTCTGTCATTCGGAAATTGTACCCCAGAACAGAATGCTGGTACCTTTCTCTTTCACCATGGGCCTTCAGTATGCGGGCCTGGTCAGCGAGCTTGCTGCTGTTGGTGGTTATCATCCCCCCTTCACTGGTGGTCATGTTTTTGGTGGGATAAAAACTGAAACAAGCCATATCACCAATGGAACCAATCATCTGGTCCTGGAACTTTGCTCCGTGGGCCTGGGCCGCATCCTCCACCACGGGGATGCCGTGTTCCTGGGAGATTTCCATTATGCGATCCATCCTGGCCGGTTGACCATAAAGGTGTACCGGGAGTATAGCCTTTGTTTTTTCAGTGATAGCCTCTTCAATACCTTCTGGATCAAGGTTAAATGTTGAAGGGTCTATGTCTACAAAAACAGGCCGGGCACCAACGTATAGTGCGCAGTTACCAGTGGCTGCAAAGCTGAAGGGAGTGGTAATCACTTCATCACCCTTACCTACACCAAGGGCCAACAGGGCAACATGCAAGGCTGTGGTCCCGGAACTGGTGGCCACGGCGTGTTCGGCTCCAACATAATTGGCAAAAGCTTCTTCAAATTCGGCCACTTTAGGGCCCTGGGCTATGAATCCTGACCTTAAAACTTTTTCCACTTCTTCAATTTCTTCTTCACCTATAAGGGGCTTGGCAACTGGTATCATGAATTCACCTATATTTAATCTGGGATAACTAGATAAGTCCAATTCAAATCATTTTATATCCCCAAATAATTCATATCCCTAAATAAACCAGGAAGGGGTTTACTTATCGGTTGTTGTAAAATGACACTTAAAAAATTTATATATTAAACTTGCCTTTCATCCACGATTTTTACATTGATTTTATCACTTAAAAAGATACCTATATCATGAAATAAAGGAAAATTAAGGGGTTAAAATAAAATTCTTTTTTTATTTAACGGAATATTCGTAGTACATCCTCTTTCCGGTTCCAGAACAGGATGACAATCATTAAAATTGAAGCCAAAATTAGGAAAAATAGTCCACTGAAGGGTTCTGCTGCCTGAGAAGTGACCACTGATGGCAATCCCTGAAGCCCTGAATCGGTTGAATTAAAGAAAAGAGCCACATAAAGATTATTGGCAATGTGGACCCCCATGGCGGATTCTATCCCATTATCAGCCAGGGCCAGTACACCCAGCATCATTCCCACCACGAAGGTGGAAGCAACAATGGACAGATCAGAGGTCAGGCTGGTTCCATTAAAGAAATGTACAATTCCAAATAGCACGGAAGTGATTAAAAGTGGAATCCATGGTTTTTTGGAAATTAAACTAAATCCCTGCATGAGGTACCCTCTAAACAGTATTTCCTCAAAGGAAGCCTGGAGGGGGAATACCAGTAGACAGATAACCAGGAGGATGAGGAAATTTCCAGAGTTATAGGTAATCTGATAACTACCGGGGTTAATGATCAAATCGGGTAAAGAAAAGATAAAAAGAATCAACGCCCACAAAATAAGCCCTTTAAATAAAAGCTTCCACCTTACTCCTGAAACAGTGTTGATAACCTTTAACAGGTGTTTATGGTGGATGAATCTCAAGCAGATGTAGAAGAATAAATAGGATAGGGTGTAACTGATCCCCACCAGTATCACCAGGGAAAAGGGGCTGCTCAAGGCGGAGGTAATGAAATCGTAAATGTTTGCTATTCCACCTGAGGAAAAAATGGACAGTACTACAAGCAAAATTCCCAGTATAATGCCCGCCACCAGACTACCCCCCACCAGGGACATTATAACGGTTAAAACGTATTTCCACCAGCTGTTGGATCCTTCCGAGGCATTATCTAAAAATGTTATTGGTGAAAGAGTTGACATTGTTTTCTCCAGCAAGATAATCTCTTTTAGTAGTTATACCATTATATTGAATAGGTTGATCACTATGAGATACATGGTTATTAAATTAAAACTATAAAAAACTTGAGTTGAGTGGAAGTTTTTCCCAATATCCTCCTTAATAAAATATATGTCGGTTGACATGGTAATCATCATCAGGGGGAAATTTGATAGTAAAGAAAGGTAACCACGATGAACTAATTACCATTTAAGAACTAGATTTCCATGATGTTTTTGAGGTTTGTGCAATGGTTGAACTTAGCGAGATAGACTTTTTATGGGTAGAAGAAGGCCAGGTAAGGATGAAGATCCCCCAATTTGAAAAGGTAACAGCCAGGGCTCCGGTCTTTTTCAATCCAGTTATGGAACTTAACCGGGACCTTTCAGTAGCTGCCTTATCCTTTTATCAACAGCAGAAAGGGGAAGATATTGCCATCTGTGACGCCTTTGGAGGTAGTGGAATACGGGGCATACGTTATGCCCAGGAAATAAAAAATGTTTCCCTGGCAGTAGTGAACGATTTAAACCCCCTGGCAGTTGAACTTGCCAAGGAAAATATTAAAAATAATGGTTTAACCAATGTTAAGGCCTGTAGGGAGGATGCTAATCTTATTCTCCGGAAATGTGGGGGTAAATTTGATGTTATCGATATTGACCCCTTTGGAACCCCGGCTCCCTATGTTGAATCTGCGGCTGCCAGTCTTAAAGCAGGGGGATTGATCTGCATTACCGCCACCGACACTTCCGCCCTGTGTGGTACCTACAAAAAACCATGCATACGAAAATATAGTGCCAAACCCTTGAGGAATGAGTACTGTCACGAAACAGGCTTGAGAATACTGGCTGGATTCATGTGCCGCACCTTTTCTAAATATAAAAAGTATCTGGAGTTCCAATTCTCCCACAGCACAGAACACTACATGCGCATCTACGCCCTGGTGGGTAAAGGAGCTAAAAATACTGATGATTCACTTGAAAACCTTGGTTATATTGCACATTGCCCCAAATGTCTTAACCGACAGGTTTTTAAAGGTTTGACCCCCAGGATACCCCTGGAATGTCCGGAGTGTGGTCAAGTGCCCCATGTGACCGGGCCCCTGTGGTGTGGGGAAATGCAGAACTCGGAGTTTATTCAGGGTATGTTGGATTTAGTGCCAGATTTGAAGATAAACCGGGAAGTAGAAGTCATTAAACTCCTGGAAAAATGTAGGGATGAAGCTGGTGCACCACCTACCTTCTACGATGTGCACACTATTTGTAAAAAGTTGAAGATTAGTGCCTCTCCCCGGGAAAGGGTGATGGAAAATATTAGGAAGAAGGGATACCTGGTTAAACTCACCCATTTCAACCCCAATGGTTTGAAGACTGATGCTCCCCTATCAGTCATTGAACAGGCCATTAAGAATGAAGGATAGGGAATATTCTTATTTTAAATGGATAACTCCGAAAATAGATGTTACCAGATAAATTAAGATAATTAGATAAAAAATATAAAAGAGAATAAATTCCTTTTATAAAAATATCCTTTTATTAAAAATTTCTATTTTATACCCTTTTGGATAAAAATATCTATTTTCCGAGTCCAACATCCATTTTTACTGATAATCCAGCATTCCATGGGTGTAATAGTACTGTAACTCCGAGGCATGCTGGAGTTCATAGTTACGATACGGTAAACTCAGGTAGGGAGTTACCATTCCCTTCAGGGTGTAGTAGTAAGCAGCCAGAGCCCCGTACTCCTGCCAAGTTATGTAGAAGTAGAGAGGTAATCCACATCCCTGGGTGAATATGGGATTGCCTGACCGGGCTGTACCATGCCAAACCATGGGTATGGGTCCTTCCTGCCCATTTTGACCAGCTATTTTCTTGATATAACTACGGGCCTCTTTCCAGCTGTTAAATGTCAGACCGTCTGCCTTGAATTTATATCTTCCATCTGGAACTCCGAATATGGCCAGTTTAAGGGAATCCATGTAGTCAGTGGGACCCGCGGCACCGGTACCATTGGTGTCAATAAAGGCCATTTCTATTATCATCACATCACCCTCTTTGTAGTGTCGATAGTTGGAATCACCAGCAAAGTGGACAACCAGGGCACATTTGGAGTTTCGTTCCTCGGCATATTCTGCCAGTAATTTGGAGTGCACATGACCGGGATACATGTCAGGGTTGGCCAGTTTCACAAATCCCAACCTACCCACTGGTTCAACTAAACCCGTGGCAGAGGAGATAACTAGATAACCACCGAATAACGCCAGAACAACCAGCAGAATTACTTGCCATTTCATTGCTTCACCATATCTATCATTAACAGAAGGTCACTCGAGATAATATTAATCATTTCCAATTTATCTATACGTTTAAGAATATAAGATTTATTAAATTTTCCAAATCCCCCTCTAATTAGTAATAATCAGTTAGGTAATCCAAAAATTACTTTTGTTCATAAAATCAGTTGATGTGGATACTTCAACCTGGAGTGAGAATAAACCAACCGAGATGGAGATAACCCTAATCGGGATTAAAGAATAAACTTAACCTGAAGTCTTAACCTGAAGTGAAAAATAACCTTTAAAGGAGTAGAGGATAAGGATATCTGTAATGAAGGATAAAAACTGTAATGAATTATAAAAACAATTGAAAACCCTGCTTGATCTTATAGAATCTAATTAGAGGAGGAAATTAATTGGATATAGGATATTTAACTTCTGATGCAATAAAATATCCCTCACAGGATTGGAAAAAGGTTTTAATCCTTGGAATTTTAATTTTAACCAGTTTTTTAATTGTCCCTGCTTTTTTAGTCATGGGATATGTTTTCCGGGCCATGAAATGGTCTATCGCCGGGGTGGACCAGTTACCAGAATTTGATGAATGGGGAGAGATGTTCACCGATGGTCTTAAAATTCTGGTGGTGGAACTGGCCTACTTCATCATCCCCACCATTTTGGTAGTTATGGGCATGTGGGCTTCCCTGGGCGCATTAGTGGCTTCAGGAGTTTCCGGGAATGAACTATCATTCAATAGTGCTTTCAGTACCTTCGGTTTTATGGGAGGACTGATCATCACCGGATTGGTGTTTGCAGTCATTTTTGGAGTGTTTTTCACCATCGCCATAGCCAACATGGCTTACCATGATAGTAAAATCCAGGCAGCCTTCCGTTTCCATGAAATTCTAAACCGGATCAGGGCCATTGGCGGGGTGGACTACGTAATCTGGTACGTGATGATGATCTTCCTGGGAATAATCATCAGCACCTTAATAGGATTACTGGGCTTTGTACCAGTCCTGGGTTGGGCTTTAATCGTTTTATTGCTTTACCCCTATGTTTATTTATTATATGCCAGAGCTCTGGGACTGTTGTTCCTATCGGGCTTGGAAACCCAGTGATACATCTATACATTTTTAATAAATTTAGGACTATTCTGGCAAATTTTAAAGGATTTTATCCGCGATTTAAAAGAAACAATCAAATTTTTATAAGAAAATAAACATAACAATAGATACCCAAAAAAATGGAGGTAAAAACATGGATATTGGAGAAATTATTTCAGATTCCATTAGTTATCCGTCTCAGGACTGGAAAAAAGTAATTATACTGGGAATTTTGACCATTATAAGCATTTTAATAATTCCAGTCTTCCTGGTAATGGGATACTTTTTCAGAATTTTAAAAAGTTCCATAGCCGGTTTTGACGAACTCCCTGACTTTGATGAATGGGGAGAGATGTTCATAGACGGTTTAAAAATATTTGTAGTACAATTTGTATACCTTTTGATACCACTGATAGTAATGTTTATTGGAGCATGGGCTTCAATCGCATCTATGTCTGTAACTGAAGCAGGCAGCCTAGCCAATCCAACTTTAGCCTTTGGACTCATTGGTGGAACAGCCATTATTGGAATTATCTTAGCAATACTCTTCGAATTAATCGGATCTATTGCTGTTGCCAATATGGCCCTAAATGACAGCGAATTTGGAGCTGCGTTCCGATTCAGTGAAATTCTAGAGAAAATATCAATGATTGGATGGGGCAAATACATAGTATGGTACATCGTGATGATCATCATCAGCTTCATCGGTGGAATCATTGCCAGCGTACTACAGGTAATTCCATTCATAGGTATGATAATTGCCCTGTTAGTGGTTTACCCCTACTTAACCATGTTCAGTGCAAGATCTCTGGCCCTTTTATTCGGATCAGCTGTGGAAATGGAATAAAAAACCCATTTTCTTTTTTTTTCTTTTTTTTAAATACAGTTTAGAAACAAATACGATTTTAAAAATATAGTGAATATATGTGATTAATTAAGGGAATTACAATTCTAAATGAGTTTTCTCTAAATTTCACTAAATAAGTCAAACAAAGTTTTAATAAGCCAAATTAGAGAACTAATAAGCCAAATAAATAGATATTACTGATTTAATATTACTAATTTTCAATTTTTGAGGGTTATTCTTCCCAGATTGAACTGTATCTCAATAAAAAGTACCTCAATAAAAAATTAGAACACTCTTAAAAAAAAAAGGAATAAAAAAATCCCCGGGATACTATCCTAAGGGATCCATCGGTTAAATTCCTCTAAGATTAATCCCTGACCCCTTAGGTTTACATCCCGGTGAGGCGCAGACCAGTTATCTTGGCAGTGTCACTGTTGAGGGCCCGCAGATCATCGGGGGAGAACTTGCGGATGTCATCGTGACCAGCCAGCTGGGCTAACATCTTGGTTTCCTCAGTCATGGATTTGATGTAGTTAGCTACCCTCATAGCGGCCAGATCCACGTCCAGGCGTTCGCACAGTAGTGGATCCTGGGTGGCCACTCCCACCGGACATTTACCAGTGTAACACATACGGCAGGCCCGGCATCCCATGGCGATCATGGCCCCGGTTCCAATGTACACTGCATCGGCACCCAGAGCCATTGATTTGGCTACATCAGCCCCACTCCTTATTCCACCGGTGATTATAAGATCCACGGTGTCTTTCATTCCTATTTCTTCCAGTCCATGGACTGCTTCCATCAGTGCGGCCAGGGTAGGGATTCCGGTGTGCTCGATAACCACTTCTGGTGCGGCACCAGTTCCTCCTTCCATTCCATCCACTGATATAACATCGGCCCCGGCTTCAGCCACGGCCTGAACATCATCTTTCACCCTTCCCGGTCCCAGTTTAACCACAATTGGGACCTGCCAGTCCGTGACCTCACGTATGAGTTCAATGTGTTTGGCCAGGTCTCCTGGACGGGTGGAGTCCAGGAATCTTGCTGGGCTCAGGGCGTCAGTTCCCAGGGGTATTCCCCTGATTTCGGCAACTTTGGGGCTCACTTTTTCAGCCAGGAGGTGTCCTCCCATTCCTGGTTTGGCTCCCTGTCCAATCTTAACTTCTATGGCATCTCCCACATTGAGATAATCAGCGGAGACTCCGAATCTTCCGGAGGAGTACTGGACCATGAGCTTGTCTGCACATTCCCTTTCCCTGGGGAGCATTCCTCCTTCACCAGTGTTGGCACAGGAACCTACCAGGGCAGAACCCTTGGCCATAGCCACTTTACATTCCTCGGAAAGTGCTCCAAAGGACATTCCAGCAATGAGTACTGGGGTTTCCAGTTCCAGTGGGTTTTCAGCGTATCGTGACCCCAAAACTACCTTGGTGTTACAGGGTTCCCGGTACTTGTCCACCGGGGATACTGTGGCCTGTCCCGGTAGTATGATGATATCATCCAGGTTGGGTAGTCTTCGTTCTGTACCGAAACCTCGGAGAACGTATTTACCTGCCTTGGAGGTGTAGCGTATGTCAGCAATTGTTCTAGGGTCCCATATACTTCCGGCCCCGGTGGGTATGAGTACGGGGCAGGCGGCAGTACATGACCCACACATTATACACTTGCTTTTATCGATTTCTGCATGGCTATCCACTATTTTGATGGCGTTGGTGGGGCAGACAATTTCACAGGTACCGCAGAAAACACAGAGTCCTTCGGTGGATACTGCCAGTTCTCCAGAGGGGGATAATGGTCGGGGTGCTGCTGATCCCATGGAATTATCCATTTCAAAGTTAGTCTGCAAACCGGTGGCGAAATCTTTAACATCCACCACACTCAGGCAATTTTCTCCACAGGATTTGACACATGCTGGTTCGTCGTCCGGGCCCTGCATGCACTGCTGCTCACATTTTAGCATCTGGTCAGCAGTGTAGGTTATGCTTCCAATGGGGCACATTAACATGCACAGGCGGCAGCCCACACACAGGTCCTGGTTGATTTTCACCACGTTGTCTTCACGGTATATGGCATCCCGGAAGCATCCTTTTAGACAGGATGGGTTTATGCACTGTTGGCAGACAATGGTTTGGTAGCCTTCGGTCATTTTGTGCAGGAAAATACTGCTTTCACCGTTGACTGATGCACAGGCTTCAATACAGTCGTTACATCCGTCACACTTATCGGGATTGGTTAAAAGTATCTGTTTCATTTGTTGGCCTCCTGTTTACCATAGAATGGCCTTAGCTCTTCAGGACCAATTTTAACAAAGTCTAGGGGTTGGGCCTCCACGGAGTATTCCTGGAAGATTTTGGTTAATTTATCCTTATCTTCCGCGGTGAGTTCAGTTACCGCAGCATTGGTACCGGTCTGGTACTTCCCTGCCACGTAAATGTTTCCACCAATCATCCAGTCCCCGGTGTATTCACCAGCATCTCCGGTAACGATTATGTCTCCACTAAGCATGTAAAGTCCAGCGTGGCTACCCATGTTACCGTTGATGAGTAGAATACCTCCCTTGTTTAGCTGACCCACAGCATCTCCCGCATCACCATAAACCACTATAGTTCCGTTGTAGGTTCCGAATCCCACACCTTCTTCAGCAGAGCCTTTGATGATGATTTCACCAGAGGTCATGTTGTCCCCTACATAGCGACCCACATTTCCATTTATTTCTATGGATGCTCCATTGTTAAGTGCGGCTACGAAGTCTCCCACATCACCATTAAGGGTGATTTCTGCTTCAGGCCCCAGTCCAACTGCTATTGAGTTTAGTTTTCCCGGTTTTTCCAGTGTTATATTATTTTTATCTTCAGATAATGCTTTTTTAATTTCAACATTCAACTGTCGGGTGGTATAGTTTTCTGCTTTTATAGTATCCGATACACTCGTTCAAATTCCCCCATTATTCTCGATGAGGGTAATAAATCAATCTCTATTATAAAGTTTGCCTTCTGTGTAACTTTTAAAGTATACTGTTATATAATAAAATGAGACAATAGTGTAGTGGGAATCATTTGATTTTGAATCTAATTGAAAAAATAACATAGGTGAAAAATAAAAACAGGTGAGAGAGTATGAAAACCCTGATCACTAACCTTAGGGGGCAGTGCCTCTTCAATGTCTCTATGGAGACCCAGCCCGATGGATTAATTAGCCTTTATCATGGTAAATACCGTAAAACTGAATTGGATTCCTTCTTGAAGGGAGGTGAAATTCAGATCAACGCTGAAAAACCCCAGGGTGCATTAACCCGGATTTTAGAGATTATTAGAGGGGCTAAAATACATGGAGAAGTTTACGTGGCCTATGGTGCGGGAGATATCGGTCCTCTTTTGAATTTTGCAGCCAACCAAGAAGGAGTGGATGGGATTTTCTCCTGTTACCAGGAGAAGGTGGTTAGGTTTCCGCCCCTTCAATTGAAAATATCCAAAACCCGCCTTAAAATAATGAAATTACTGGCCCAAAAAGATTTAACCGCCATTGAAATTGGTGAAGAAGTTGAAATATCCCGAGCAATGGTTTATAAACATCTTAACGGACTTATAGAAATGGGGATGGTGAAAAGATCCGAGTCAATGGAGAAATACAGCATAACCAAGGCAGGAATGCTGGCCTTAATCTGATTCACCCTAGGAAGGATATATTTTCCATTATGAATGATGATTCATCTTAGAAATCTAATTAAGAAGGAATGATCCAAATCAATAAGAAGATAAGGATTTGCCCCGGTACAATCCCCCCAATCTTTTTCAAAAATAAATGGATATTTACCATCAAATGGGAAGCTTTCCCCTATAATTCCTTAAATCAGAGATTACATGCAACGTACTATAAAAAAGGGATTCTGCATGCTGGTCCAATGACCTAAAATTATCCCCCATCCACAGTTGAACAATGATTTAAATAAATCCTGAAAAGAATAAAAAAAGGTAAATAATAATAGCAAATAAATGATATATTTTAGTTTATAGTTAAGTTCGTGAGTTGATGATTCAGGAGTTAGTTATGTTCTTGACCCCCAAAGATAATAAAAGATTTATTCCATTGGATACTCAATACGCAGCTTGTAACTGGCCTTATCACTTAAAAGCACAGTTCCCGGGACAAAGTAGTCCTCAAATTTCTGAACTTTCTTCACCATACACGGTTCAAAATCGATCTTCTTGGTGTAGGATCGGCATTCCTCATCATCGATTATTCCCTTCTTCACCAGGGCAATATACCTCATCTTTATTGTTTCTTCACTCATCAAAGCCATATGATCACCTAATAATAACTTGTACAAACTTGTATTTAAATTATTTGCACTAATATTTGAAAAATGTATAATTAAACATAGAATAAATTTAAAAAATATAAACAATGTTTATCTAAGCGGTGAATGTGATGAAAGAAAATGAGAATAAAAATGAAATCGTGGAAATAGACGATGTAGACCGAGAAATCATTAATTTATTCAACGAAGATGGGAGGATGTCTTACCGGAAAATAGCAAAACTCCTCAACGTCTCCATAGGCACAGTCCACAACCGAATGGAAAAACTCACCAAAAACGGAGTTATACAGAAATTTACCCCAGTGATTGATCACAGCAAACTGGGTTACAACCTCACCACCATCATCGGAGTGCGGGTGAAGGGTGGGGTTCTGGAAAACTGGGAAGACCGCACCGCCTACCACAAGAACGTCCTCTGCATGTACGATGTAACTGGCGAATTCGATGCCATATTAGTTGCCCGATTTAAAGATACCAGCGAACTAGATCAGTTTATCAAGAGCCTGCTGCGGGAACCAGATGTCCAGAGAACCTACACCCAAACCGTGCTCAACATAGTCAAAGAAGATCTTAGCTCCAGTAAAATGTTGTAAAAACTGAGTTTAACCTGCAAAATGGACAATTTACACATATAAGATCATATTAGGGAATAGTGGTGATTAGACGTATTAAATTAGTTATACATGATAAAAAGTGAAGGAATACCTTGTGAAGTTTTAGGTGAATAAAATCCCACACTTAAGGAGGTCTTTGCTTTGATTTCTCTGGTTTACTCCCCAGATTATGCACTGCACCAAACTGGATCCCACCCTGAAAACCAGGGTAGACTGGACATAATGATGGAATACCTCACCCTGGAGTTTGGTGAGCTCACACCGGAAGGTGGTGAAATTGATATACACCCTCCCACCCCGGCCAGTGAAGAGGACCTCCGGCAGGTGCACACCCCCAGCCATTTGGAACACTTGAAGAATTTTGCTGAAAATGGGGGAGGATACCTGGATTATGACACCTATGAATCACCCCAGAGTTATGAAATTGCCAAAATGGCAGCAGGAGGGGCTATTACCGCCTGTGAACTGGTTCTTGGCGGACATGATTTTTCCTATTCCCTGGCACGCCCTCCCGGCCATCACGCCACCTCAGACAAGGCCATGGGTTTCTGTTTAATAAACAATCTAGCTGTGGCTCTGGAGTACCTGCGAAAAAACCATGACCTGGAAAAATTCCTGATACTGGATTTTGACGCCCACTACGGGAATGGGACTGCAGAAATATTTTATCAGGACCCCCATGTCCTTTACATATCCATACACCAGGACCCTCGCACTATCTTTCCGGGTAAAGGCTTTGTTGAAGAAACAGGAATGGGATTGGGGCAAGGTTTTAACCTTAACCTGCCTGTGTCCCCGGGCTCCGGAACCTCTGACTATATTTACCTCCTAGAGAAAATCCTGGAACCAGTTATAAAACAATTCCAGGCCGACTTCTATTTCCTAGATGTGGGGTTTGACAGCCATCAAGAAGATCCACTCTCCCATCTACAGTTAGATGATGACTTTTATCCATGGATAGCTTCTTATATGCGTGAGCTGGCTTCCCAGATGGTGCTTATCCTGGAGGGTGGTTACAGTAGAGATGCCATGGCCCGGTCCAACCTGAAAATGATAAATGTGTTGAGGAACAAGATCAGCCCTGAAGAGGAATGGCAACCCCCGGGAAAACTGGTGGTGAAAGAGGAAACCAAAGCTTTATTCAAAGAGGTACAAAACAGATTTTCACCCTATTTCACCTTTTAATTCCAAGTCACCAACTTAAAGTATACAAAATAAATTTTACACTAGAGGAGATTACAATGGATAAGATCCGGTTCAAACAGGCTCAAGAACTTCTAAAAGAAGCAGGGCAATCAAAAACAGGCTCCGAGAAAATGAAAACCCCCCGTGAGGGCACTATAAATTCTCTAACCTATGCAGAAATTATGAAAAGTATTATAGAAACTGAAGAGTTCATTTACTCCAGCAGACCAACCCATAAATTGCTACAGGAGGATGCTGAAGAATTCTGTGGAAGGTTGGTAGATATAAGGAACAAGATCGATGATATCCTGGTTGAATTTGGTGTCCTGGAAAAGGAAGATGTGGAAGAGAAGGTAGGAAAACTTTCAGAGAGGTTCATCATACTTACCAGTAAGGGAAACTTCAAAAAAATCATTACCAGGTGGGGTGTGGAACCTCAAAGGATAGTGGTGGCTGGAGTACCATTAGAAGCTGAAGACATGCGAATTCTCAATCCTAAAATTCCTGAAACCGCACTTGAACCGATAAAAAAGAAAATATCCCATGTTAAAAATGATATAAGTCGTAAAATGGAACAACTGGGTGTACAGGAAATTCTGGTAGTGGTTGAAAACGATAAATCAGGAGAACTACTGGCAAAGAGGGCTGTAGACCTTTACGAAGCCAAAGTAATGAAAAGGGATAATTTAAAGGATGTTGATATCCTTGAATTCCGAAAAATTCTGGAAGGATGATTCACACCCATCTTTAACCTGTAAATAATTCCCAATCAATTAAATACACCATATTATGCTTTTTACAATTTAAATGAGGGCCGTGCATTAAATTCACCAAACAGGCATTAGGAAAAGTAGGGGAAAATATGTAAAAACTACCCTGAAAATAGGGAATATCAGGAAAAAAACACAACTCTTTTTATATCACTTCCCTAATTTATACACATACTAACCATCAGTTTGTTAAGATGAGAATTAATTCATACATTTAGTATAATTCCAACAATTAAACACCAACATTCTTAAGTAAAAAGGGAATGATAACAGGAAAACATGTTTTAATACAAAAACAAGCATAACTCATTGGAAAAATAAAAATCGATTGTTTTTTTAAGTTTTTTCGTATTATTAACAATTAGAACTCAGGGGTGAAAAAATTGGAACCACCGTGTTTACCCGATACCCAAGAAAAGTTACCTACCATCCCCGTACACCTTACGCGAGTAGGAGTGAAAGGGGTTAAAAAACTATTAAAAATTGAAAGGGAGAACAAAAGACCAATAGTTCTTTTGCCCTCCTTTGACGCCTATGTGGATTTACCCAGCACGCAAAGGGGCATCCACATGTCAAGAAACCCAGAAGCCATTAGTGATGTCCTGGAAGAAGCTGTTGAAGACAGTGCAATGGAAGTAGAATCCTTGTGCGCGGAGATAGTTAACCTGCTACTGGAGAAGCATAAATACGCCAAACGAGCCGAGGTCAGCATGAAGAGTGACTTCATGATCATGAAAAAGTCACCGGTGACCAAGCACAAAACCCAGGAAATGGTGAACATAATGGCGGATGCCATTGGCTACCGTAACGAGGAGGGTGTGGTTATTCGGAAGATGATCGGGGCGGAAGTAGTAGGGATGACCGTGTGTCCCTGTGCCCAGGAAACAGTGAAGGAAAGTTCCAAACAGAAACTCCTGGAATTTTTAGACGAAGAAACCACGGAAAAAGTTCTGGAAGCTGTCACCTTCGCGTCCCACAACCAGAGGGGTCGGGGAAGTATTATGATTGAAGTACCAGCCCAGCAGGTAATCCGGGGCGAGGATATAATCAGGATAATTGAAGACTCCATGAGCTCCTATGTATGTGAACTTCTGAAAAGACCAGATGAACATGCGGTGGTGATTAATGCCCACGAGCATCCCATGTTCGTGGAAGACTGTGTGCGCAATATGATACAGAAGATCGTGGAAGAATTTTCCCACCTGCCAGATGACACCCTCATCACAGTGCAACAGGTAAACGAAGAAAGTATACACCGCCACAATGCATTTGCAGAGAAAGTAGCCACAATGGGTGAGCTTAAAGCTGAAATAAGAAATGGTGGAGACAAATGAGAACACGCGAAATTGCCGGGCAGATCATGGGACAACTAGAGGCATTTGAAGGTTCTAAAGCAGCCATGGACACCACAGAATTACTTATAGTCCGGGGAAGATCCCGCCAGAGAATCCCACCGGAAGAACTGGAATCCACCATATCCCAGATACTTCAGGGATTAGGTGCCCAGAAGCTGGACATGTACTCCGATGAAACTGCCGACATCATCACTATAATGGATGAACAGATCCGTTCCCAGGTATCCATTCAGGAAGAAACAGATATATACGGAATCTATCGTCTAAAAGAATCCTTCGAAAACATGAACTGTCATGCCGATTACGGTATAGGTGTGGTGGATGATATTGCCATTTTTATTATTCTGTGGAAAGATAAAAGTGGTATAGGCCCCCTCTTTGTGGAACTGGTGGTTTCGGCACTGGAAGGATAACTTAAACCCCCTGAATTCTTGGTTTCCTCCCGATGTCTAAAAAAAATCGATTGACTTACGATAAAAAGAAAATTGATAATTGACGATAGAATGTTTAAGGACCAGCTAATTCTTTTACTGGAATCTCAGGGTGAAGATGTTCTGCATTTGATGATGCAGGCCAACTCACTCCGTCAGACAGATGAAATAACCTATTCTAAAAATGTTTTCCTACCCTTAACCAATATCTGCCGCAACGAGTGTGGTTACTGTACCTTCCGCCGTAACCCGGAAGATGATGACGCCACTCTGGTCATGCCTCCCCAGGAAGTCATGGCCACCATTCACCAAGCCGACGAGTACGGCTGCCGGGAAGCCCTTTTTACATTTGGAGAACAAGCTGACGCAACACCCAAGGTTGAACATGCCCTGAAAAAATTAGGATACAGTGGGATGTTGGAGTATCTCTATGATCTTTGTGAGCGGACACTGGATGAAACTAACCTGCTCCCCCATAGCAACCCGGGAATACTTGAAAAAGACGAGCTTAAGATGTTGAGAGAGGTAAATGCATCCATGGGATTGATGCTGGAAACTACGAGCAAGAGGCTAATGGATACCCCGGCCCATGAGAAGAGTCCCGGTAAAGATCCACAGCTTAGAATTAAAACCATTGAAAATGCAGGTAAATTAAAGATTCCCTTTACTACTGGACTTTTAATTGGTATTGGTGAAACTGTAGAAGAACGGGTTGAGTCACTCCTGGAAATCAGGAGAATTCAGGATAAATATGGTCATATCCAGGAGATCATCATCCAGAATTTCAGAACCAAACCCGGCATAGAAATGGAAAACCACAGCGAACCTTCACTTCTGGAGATGATCCGAATGGTAGCGACCACCAAGCTGTTGTTCCCTGATTGCAGTGTTCAGGTCCCTCCTAATCTCAACCAGGATAGTGCCCAGGTATTTCTCATGGCCGGGGCCGATGATTGGGGAGGTGTTTCACCCCTAACCAGGGACTACGTGAACCCGGAAGCACCCTGGCCAGAGTTAGATGAACTTAACAAACTAACCAGTCAACTGGGATTCTATTTGAAAGAAAGACTACCGGTATATCCCCCATACCTTACTAAAGAATTTTTAAGTAACAGAATCCAGGAAAAAATAATTTAATGACAAAAGTTGACCACAGTTATCCACGACTTGTAAGTGTAATATGCTGAAAAATCCTTTTAAAATTTAATTTGCATTGAATAACACCCTGAAAAGGGTCTTGTTTTCCTTGTCTATTTCTAGATTACCTTTTAACTGCATGGTCAGGGTCTGGACTATTTGGAGCCCCAGGGAGTTGGTGTGATTAAGATCAAAGTCGCCAGAAAGTCCCACTCCATCATCAACCACCTCCAGTTTACACTCCCCCCCGACCATAAGCAGGTTTATTTCAATATTTCCCTTCCTACTCCCAGGGAATGCATGTTTGAAGCAGTTAGATACCAGTTCATTAACAATAAGCCCCAATGAAATGGCGGTATCTATCTCCAGGAAAACATCTTCACAGTTTAGACAAACATTCACATCATCTTTTTTCTCCCGGTGGAAAGACGAAAGCATCTCGGTCAAACTTTTCAGGTATTCTCCAAAGTCTATATGGGCCATGTCCTTGGATTGATACAGTTTTTCGTGAATAAGAGCCATGGAACGAATACGATTCTTGCTTTCCTGGAACATCTTCAGTGTTTCCGGTTCCTGAGTATATTCTGACTGCAGACTCATTAGACTGGAAATGATCTGCAGATTGTTTTTAACCCGATGGTGAATTTCCCTTAAAAGGACTTCTTTTTCCTCTAAAGACGTTTTGATCTGTTTTTCAGCCAATACCATGCCACTGATATCCGCAAATGTGGCCATAACCCCCTGAATATTGTTATCAACATTTAAAAGAGGAGCGGTGGCCATCATGGTATAAATCAAGGTACCATCATTTTTAGCACATTCCAACTCCATATCCGACTTAAATTCACCAGAAATAACATTTTCAATAATTTCTTCATAATCAGGTTGCCGATTATCGTCTAAAAATGGTAAAGGTTTTCCCATTACTTCTGTTTTCTTCCAGCCAAAAATATTCTCTGCTGCCGGGTTCCAGAGGGATTTTACTCTCCCATCAGGGTACAGGTCAATGATGGCAAAGGGAGAAGCATTGATTATTGTCTCTAAATAGATATTCAAATCATGTAAGCGTCTTTCACTTTCAATTAAGGCCTTTTCAGCCTCTTTTTTATTGCGATGTTCTTCTGCTTCTCTAAGAGCTCTTTTGACAGCGTGACTTAATTTAGAAAGGTTGTGTTTAAGAACATAATCAGTAGCTCCCTCTTTGAGCATTTCTACTGCAAATTCTTCCCCCATCTGGCCACTGACAAAAATGAATGGTATTTCTGGAACCAGTTCCCGGGCAATGTACATGGCTGATATTCCATCAAAGTGAGGTAGGGAGTGGTCGGCCAGGATAATGTCTGGTTTGAATTCTTCTATCTCTTTTCTGTATTCCACTTCCTCTTCTACACAGCGGGAAATGAAGTCAATGTTATCTCTTTTAAGTTCAGCCTCCATTAACTCCAGATCCAGTGGAACATCTTCCAAAATCAAAATACGGATATTACTCCCCATGTTATCCCCTCTAATACCTCCCCCCCATAGATTTAGGGAGGTTTATTTATTAGCATCCAGTACAATCCCAGGGTGGAAACTGCCTCAATGAAATCATCGAATTCCACGGGTTTACTCACGTAACTGTTCACACCCAGTTTATAACTTTCCACCACATCTTGATCTTCTTGTGAGGAAGTTAAAACCACTACTGGAATTCTACGAGTTCTCTCATCTGCTTTAATATGTTTTAAAACTTCCAGACCGTCTACTTTAGGCATGCGAAGGTCTAAGAGTATCAGTCGAGGCAGATCCTCGGGATCTCTATCTGCAAACTGACCTTGAGCATAAATAAAATCAATGGCCTCTTCTCCATCTTTAACCCAAACCAACTTGTTTGCCAGATTTTTCCGTTTTAACGCCCTCATGGTTAATTCTGCATCGGTGGGATTATCCTCCACCAGAAGAATTTCCAACTCATCCATATCCATAGTAAAAAGCCTCCATATGATGGGCTACTCCCCCGGCCAGGAGGGTTCATCCCACCTTTGACATGAATGAATATTGGGATTTTTTTAGATAAAGTATTTTGCAAAGGTAGTAAAATGAAAAATCATTATACTCCCCTCACTGAAAAATATGATCCAGGAACCGGGTGATCGGGCTTTATCACCGTTCATTCCATTGAGTAGGCTTATATTTTTGACTATATTATTTTAAAATCATTTATTTTAATTTTAAATTATTAATCCCCAATTTCATCCAGCTTATCATCAGAAATATCTCTTGAAATTCCTAAAACAGCATATATTTCCCCTTTTTTATTTTTTAAAGGTTTGAGAAGAGTATCCAACCATACCTCACCTTCTGGGAATTGGAAAATATTTTTAACACGAACCGACTGGCCAGTGCCGAATACCTTTTTTAATTCCTTAATATGAGGTTGGAAAAACTGCTGGGAGAATACATCTTGAACTGATTTTCCAAGGACCTCTGCTTTTTCTAGTTTCAGATATTCCATGGAGGATTCATTGACATAATCCACCGTTAAATCTTTGTTTATAACGAAAATCAAGTCAGGGGCACTTTCAGCCAGAATACGGTAGTGTTCCTCACTTTCCCTGAGATTTGACTGGCACTTATGGCAGTAAAAAGCAATTTCAATGGCAAACTTCAGTTCAGTTTCATCAAAGGGTTTGATGAGATAGGCCTGCGGTTGAGTGATCTTGGCATCCTGAAAAGTTTCCATGTTGGAATAGGCCGTCAGATAAATAATAGGAATTTCCTGGTTCTTTTTGATGATCTTGGCTGCCTCCACCCCATTCATATAGCCTTTGAGTAATATATCCATTAAAATAAGGTCCGGTTCTAATTCTAATGCCTTCTCAACTGCATCTTCTCCTGAGGAAACTATGCCTACCACATCGTAACCCCATTGAACCAGTTTTTTTTCAAGCTCCATTCCAGTGAGTGCTTCGTCTTCCACCACTAAAATTTTGGACTGTTTAAGCATGTTATCTCCCACCTTGGATCATCGGTTTATCACTCCAGTATCATTGCCATTATGTTCCGGAATTGCTGCTTACTTTAGGGATTTTAATAACAAAATTGGCACCATCACCATCTTTGACTTCTACAGAACCTTCAGATTGATCTACAAAGGTTTTAACCAGTTGTAAACCAAATGAATCAGGTGTTTCAATGGAAACATGGCGGGGTAGTCCCACTCCGTTGTCCGCAACATTGATCACCAATTCTTCATCCTCACTCACCACTTCTACCCGGATTTCACCCGGTTCTTTATTGGGGAATCCGTGTTTGAGTGAGTTAATCACCAGCTCACTTATAACCAACCCGGACAACACCGCCATATCCATATTCAGATAGGCATCATGGGTTTTTATGGTTATATCAACGTCTTTAGCCCCCTGGGAGCGTACGATATCCTGGAGTATGCTGTCCAGGTACGGTTGGAGATTAATGTGCTCCAGGTCTTCGGATTGGTACAGCTTTTCATGGACCAGTCCAAAGGATCGGAGGTAACTGCGACCGTCCTTTAGTTTGTTAACCATTTCATCAATAACATACTCTGAATGCAACCGGTTAAGGCTGGATATCATTTGCATGTTCGTTTTAACCCCAGTGTACACGTTTTTAAGCACTCTTTCCCGTTTTTCCAGTGATTTCCTGGCCAGTTGCTCGGCATTCTGGAGGTCCTCCAGCTGCTGGGCGAAATCATTCCCCAGGCGGGAGATCTCCTGGCTTTTTTCCTGGAGATCCGTGGTTTTTAGAGCAAGTTCCCGGGTGAGTCCTTCGTTTTTGGTTTCCAGGTCCTCTGTTTTTTTACGTATCTCTTCGGTTTTCTCTGCCAAATCTTTCTTGACTTTTTTAAGGGCTTTTTCGGTGACAAGTCTTTTTGATCGCTCCAGACTCAGATCACGGGTGGTGTTTTCCAGTTGTTTTACCATGCTACTTAATTCAATTCCCAATTCGACCTTTTCCTGTTCCCATGATTTCTGGGAATGATTAAAGTCTTCAATTTCCTTTTCCAGGTCTGCTATTTTGGATAGGGATTGTGCTGATTTATTTGCCTGTTTTTCCAGGTTGCTGGATTTTTCCTTCAGTTCATCTTCCAGTTTTTTACGAACTACTCTCTCATCATCCAATGCCTGGGATGATTTTTCATAATCCGCAGTTAACCCTTTTATTTCTTCTTCCAGAAGTTGCCTGTTTTTTTCCAGTGCTTCTTCCCGGTTTTGTAAGTTTTTTAATTCTACTTCCTGGTTTTTAATGGTTTTTTCCAGTTCACCTACTGTTTCCGTAAAATCAGTACCCAGTTGCTCATTTAATCTTTCCAGAGACTTTATTTTCTCATTTTTATCCTTTATTTGAGATTTTAAAGATATCTTAACCTCATCTAATTCTGTGTTCACGGATTCCAGTGAACTTCGAGATTTATTAAGGTTTTCCTGGAGTTTTTCCATTTTTTTATGGTACTCGGTTAAATCGCGCCCTACAGACTGGTACTCCTCAATTTGACCGGAACTGTTATAAAGCGCCCGAGTAACCCACTGCCACCATCTTAATTCACCGCTGGCCATTTTAATTGGCCCTTCAAAGACCCGGATAGAGTCTTCATTTCCCTGGGATTGGAAGTGAACTTTCATCTGGTCCCTATCTTCCTCAGAAAGGGCGAATACAGTATTGAATTCGCTTTTTAATCCGAAAAAATTATAATATGCTTCATTGGCAAAGGTAAGTTCCATGTCTTTGTTGAATCTGCACACAATTTCGCTCTCTTCATCAACCACAGAACGATATAATTCTTCATTTCTTTTCAAATCGTCTTCTATTTTTTTTAAATCGGTAACATCATCTAAAGTTACCATTAATCCTTGAAAAAATTTGTAGGTGTTTATTTCAATGTAAAATGGTTTTTCATCCTTGGAAATCTTGATGCTGCGGTAACTGTTACCAGTTTCCAGGGTTTTTCCGCACATTTCCTCTAGTTCACTGTCCCACAGGGGCTTTATAGCATCAGAAAGAGCCCTGCCAATAACGGCATCGGTATCGCAATCCACTATTTCTTTAACCCGGTGATTGGAATAAATACATTTTAAATCATTGCTATAAACCATCAATCCCTGATCAAGGGTTTCCAACATTTTAACATACTTTTCGCCAGTATCTTTAAGGTACTCCTCAAGTTGGCGATGGTCAGTAATGTCCTGGAATTGAACCAAATATCCTTCATGGGTTTCGTCCAATTTTAGTGGACTCACATGTATATTTAGATATATCGAATCTGTTTCGGTTGTTTTTTGGAATTTGAGTTCATTTAACTTATCCCAATCTAGTTTACAATCAAAGTGAACTTTTAAACCTTTTTTAAGTTTTTCCAATTCTTTATCATCCAGTTTGAAACTATCAAACAAATTGAACTGCTGGAGGAGTTGGAAGTCAGAGACTCCAAAGAGTTCCAGGCTAGCCGGGTTGGCCTCTAAAAGGTTACCCTCCGCATCAAATACCTCGGTTGCCAGGGATTCGGAATAAATATTGTGGAACTTTTGTTCCCTTTCCTTAAGGGATTTTTCATCCTCTACCTGTTGACTTACATCCTGGAATACGATACTGGCTCCCACTGATCCCGGAGTTTCTCCCTCAATAAAAGAAATAGTGTATTCAATATGGACTTTGTCACTGGAATGATCCTTTATAATTGATTTAGAAGTGATGGGAGTGGTTCCACTGGCAATAAAATCAGTTGAGTAACCTTCCCCTTTTTTAATTCCATCCAGAGGGAATAAACTTACCAGTTCTTTATTTACAGTCATGCCTTCTTCAAAATCAGTGAAATCACCAGCAAATTTGTTTATATAAATGATAACTCCACTTAAATTTATGACTATAACCCCAGAATCACTTAACTTATCATCAAGAGTTTTTCCAATCTGGAATAACTTTTTTTCAAGTTTATGTTCAGAAAGAGCAGTTTCAATCTTATCCTGTAACTCATTTTCCTCAAAGGGCTTGATGATGTAAGCAGTGGGACTGGTGATTTCAGCCCTCTTACGGGTTTTAGAATCGCCGTAGGCAGTTAAATAAATTATGGGAATATCCTGGATATTTTTAATCTCAGTGGCCGCATCAATCCCATCACCCTGACCTTTAAGCATGACATCCATTAAAATTAAATCGGGTTTTATTTCTTTAGCCTTTTTAACCGCTTCTTTCCGTGAAAAAGCAAAGGATGGAACATCGTAACCCCAAGTTTTTAATTTTCTCTGGAGCTCCATGGCAGTAAGCCCATCATCCTCTACCACTAAAATTTTTGCTTCGGGCATAACCCCGCCCTCCCAAGATTTGAAAAATTAATGACAATATTGCTTGCAATTATCAATTTATTAGCCATTATATTTATAATTTAAGATCAATGGGGAATAGCTTAATGGGAAAATAGAGGATGGAAAAGGTTTTCAGTAGCGTTCAAAGTGTAAAAAATCGTCTACATCCCTACGAGGCGGAGGATATGGTTTTTCATCAGGATATCCCAGGGGGACCAGTGCTACTGGCCTTAACTGAGATGGTATCCTCAGCAAGTCGATGACCTCCTGCTCATCAAAGGCTCCCACCCAGCAAGCTCCCAGACCCCGAGCATGGGCCATGAGAAGCATGTTCTCCAATGCACAGGAAACATCCTGGATAGAGTAAAGCTCCACCCCCCGGGCACCGTAAACCATGCTGCAAACACTCTTATTGATGCAGGCCACCATAACCACCGGGGCTTTGGATATAAAATCTCGCATATAAGCCGCCGCAGAGAGTTTCTTCCTGGTTTCCGGATCTTTAACCAGGATCATCTCCCAGCTTTGCAGGTTTCCTGCAGAGGGAGCCCATATACCAGCCTGGATGATCTTCATAATCAGAGAGTCCGGGACTTCCTTCTCCTTAAATTTCCTAATACTTCTCCTTTGACTTATTGCCTGGAAAACTTCCATTAACACTTCCCCCTATTTTTACCATGATTTTAGTAAACCATCATTAAACAAACCCCGTTACCAAGTAGGAATCCAATTATTATTAATAAATCCCATTTAATTTTATTTTAAAGTCTTTTAATCCATTGTTTTAACATTTCTCGGTTATTTTTTATACACCTGGGCATCGACCACCATGTGGTACACTCCAGGAGAATACTTCTTAATGATCCTCTGATTCAGTACCTCCACCTCGAAACCATTGGCCGCTTCCCTAATCCTTTCAGCAGGACGAATGTATTTCAATTTATCTGGAACTGACTCATGGTAATGTATTATCCCTTCATCCCGGATAACTTCCAGGGCCACATCGAGATATTCCTCAGTATTGCCTATATACCCCATTAATACCCGATCAGCAATATTTCGTGGTGCCACATCCCTACAATCACCTAAAATAGGTTCCACCACTCCCTGAACATGGTTAAGTTCAACATTCTCCGCAAGATAACCGTGGGCCACCGGATTGATCTCCACGGCATAGATCTTCTCTGGTCGGGCATGTACCGCCATAGGTATGGTAAAATAACCAATCCCTGCAAATAAATCCACCACAGTTTCTCCTGGTCGTACTATTTGCCCCATTCTCTTTCTTTCAGTGGTGTTTCCCT
>NZ_JARVXG010000052.1:70000-80000 GCF_029848115.1 Methanobacterium formicicum
GACCAAACTCATTCCACAACAGATAGAAGCGAATAAATTAATGAATAACAGGAGAATTATACCATGAACAGCAGTCAGGCCGTTTATGACGGACTTAAAAAGGCAGGAATTGATTTCGTGGTTAGTGTGCCTTGTGTGAACCTGGGCAAACTCATGGAAATGGTGGACTGCGACCCGGATATCATCCATGTACCGGTTACCCGGGAAGAGGAAGGCTTTGGCATAGCCGCCGGGGCTTACTTGGGGGGTAAAAAACCAGCCATTCTTATGCAGAACTCTGGACTGGGAAACTCGGTGAATGTCCTGGCCTCACTGTTTAAACTCTACCAGTTCCCCATACTCATGGTTATCAGCCACCGAGGTACCGAAGGTGAATTCATGGGTGCACAGATCCCCATGGGCGAAGCCACTACTGGGATACTGGACACTCTGGAAATAGCCTACATAAACCCCAAAACACCGGAAGAAGCCCTTAAACTGGTACCAGAATCATGGCTACTGGCTGAACTGGCTGGATCACCCCTGGCCATACTACTGGAGATCAGTTTCTGGTAGATTTTACACTGAATATAAAATTTGATTTTATTATACTCAAAATATGGGGATTATATCTAAAAAAGGGATTATATCTAAAAAATAGGGAGATTTAGAAGAACATGGAACGAATAAAAGCCCTGGAACAGATCACCAGCCAACTAAAAGATGAACTGGTTATCTGCAATATTGGATTCCCTTCCCGGGAACTTTATCAGGTTAAAGATTCACCCCTCAATTTTTACATGCTGGGATCAATGGGTATGGCATCATCCATTGGCCTGGGACTGGCCATGGCCCAGAAACGGAGGGTTGTTATTTTTGATGGTGATGGATCCCTTCTGATGAACCTGGGGAGCCTAGTAACCATCTACAATCAATCACCCCAAAATCTGGTGCTGGTGGTACTGGACAATGAATGCTACGGCAGTACAGGTAATCAGTGCACCTACTCTTCCACCACTGACCTTAAAAAGGTGGCGGAGGGAGTTGGCTTTAAAAATACAGTACTCTACGAAGAATCTCTTCAGGAAATTGATTTTTCACCGGTACTGGAGATGGAAGGTCCGGTTTTCGTGCACATGAAGGTTAAAGCCGGTAACGCCAGTGTACCAGTGATCCCCCTGGAACCAGAGGAGATCAAGGAACGGTTCATGAGGGAAGTGCCGGGTTAAATAAAAAAAGGTTAAATAAAACCGTCCTTAACCTTACTCATTTTGAACCCTTAACTTATCCTGATAACCACTTGTGCTTATTTTATAACCCTTAATTATCTTGACTACCTTTTTAACCGGGTTTGATCTGTCTTCCGGCAGAAAAGGCGCGTTCCACCATTTCACCCACACCGTAATAGGCTGGATAATCTGGTGTGTAGATAAGTGGCTTTATTCTTTCTATTAAGGAGTTATCACCCTCAGTTAAGGATTCATCCACCTTCACATCCTTTATCTCCCCTATGAACTGGGTGTGTAATCCTATTTTAACGTGCTGGAGCAGTTCACACTCCACCACAAAGGGGAACTCCCCCACGTAGGGGGCATTCACCACTTCACTTTTAACCGGGGTGAGTCCCGTGGCCCGGAATTTATCCACATCCATTCCAGAGGCTATTCCAAAGTAGTCCGCTTCTTGCACATGATCTTCAGAGGGTATGCTAATGGTGAAGGCTTTACTTTCCAGAATGCTGTGATAGGTGTAGGTTGCTTCCCTTAGAGAGATGCTTATACAGGGAGGGTCAGAACAGCTTATACCTCCCCATGCGGCAGTCATTACATTGGGTTTTCCTTCTGCATCGTAAGTTCCCACTACAAATACCGGAGTGGGATAGGTTATGGTTTTGGCTCCCAGAGATTTTTTCAATAAAATGCCTCCTGTTTTTGTTTTTTTAAATCTATACATCCTAAAATAATGCCCATAAACACTTTTTAAATTTTTTAACCACCTATTTTAAAAAAAGGTTTACCAGTGCTGGTCACGCACCAGTTCATCCAGTTTTTTCCGGCCCATGCCCCTTGGTTCTGCATCAGGATAACCCAGTGGAGTGAATAATAGTGGTTCCACATCATCTGGTACTTTAAGCACTTCTCTGGCAGCTTCCACATTGAAAGCTGCTATCCAGCAGGTGCCCAGTCCCAGTTCCGTGGCCTGGAGGATCAGGTGGTCCATGGCAATGGCTGTATCCACTTCCACGTAGTTACGACCGTCCCGCCGGGTCCAGGATTCTGATTTAACTGCACAGGCACAGATAACTAGGGGAGCTTCGGTAAACCATTCTGCCGGGTAGATGGTCTTAAGTTCCTCTTCTCTACCTCTGGTTTCAATTATAATTAACTGAAATGGCTGTTTATTCACAGCGGTGGGTGCCAGTCGTGCCGCGTCCAGTACTTTTTCCAGTTTTTCCTTTTCTACTTCCTTTGACTGGTAACCACGTACACTGTATCTTTTTTTAATTATATCATGGAATTCCATATTCATCCTTCCTATCATCAATTTTAATGATTTTTACCCTCATTTTTTATGGAAGATTTCTAATGATCTCTTCAAATCTGTCCAGCTCATTCTCCCTTTCTTCCTCGGACATTTCCCCGGGTCCAAAGATGGCGAAGTAGGGTAGGGCATCCATACCCACAAATTCAAACAGTAGATGGTTGAAGTATTTCACCAGAACTTCGATGTCACCGTGTGGTCCTTTATCAGTGTAGAGTTCCCTGCTGGCCCCGGTGGTAAATGATAACATTCCTTTTTTGCCTTTTAAGAGTCCTTCATTGTATAATTTCATTTCCCCCACGTTGAATGCAAATCCATTGTAGAAAACACGGTCTATCCATCCTTTTAGAATGGCAGGGAAGTTACTCCACCATATTGGGAATTGGAATATGATCACATCGGCCCAAAGAACCTTGTCCATTTCTCTTTTAATATCCAGGGGTATGTTATCCTTTTCCACTGCATTTAGCTGTTCGGCTATGGGATTGAAGAGTTCCTTGTTCATCCTCTCTGGAAAATCATCTTTATCCAGGACAGCCTTCCAATTCATGGTGTAAAGGTCAGACACCTGCACCTGGTGTCCTTCATCATTTAACACATCCACTGCCAGTTCCTTCAGTGATCCGTTCAGTGATTCGCTCTCAGGATGCGCGAATACTATCAATACATTCATCATTTATCCCTCCTCTTTAGAAAAAATCAATTTTATTGGATTTTTCCCCTTCTAGTTCTTTATTTTATTTTTATTCTTAACCGTGCTTTCACTATTAATTATGTAATCAAGTCGATTATATACCTGAAGACTTGATTTGCATTTTATTTCGCGGGTTTAGATCTGATCTGGGCCACAGTTTGTCCGTTAATCCCTAAATTCTCATCAGGCCATTCACGAATAACTTATTATGAATTTTTTATCTATGCCTGTTATTTCAGAAACAACTTCTATAAACCCTTTTATTAAATCTTTCTTCTGCTCGTTGGAAAGCTTTCCCACTTCCATGGTTATTACCGGCATTTTACCCCTCAAATTATTTCCAAATAATATTAGATTCATTCCTCTCCGGTATTCGGTGGTATTTATATTTTGGATATCCGAGCATGAAGGGATAAATTATGTTGTTTCCCTTCGGTATTCCTAGCATGTCCTTCAATGGAGGGTGCTGGTTGCATACTATGTTGAAAAGACCAGCCCAACAACCACCCAATCCAAAGGAGGGTAGAGCCAGATCTAGGTGGGTTAATGCTATCATTCCATCGCCAACTGCCATCATATTATCTTCAGGAGCATGGGCCACCACCAAACATGGTGCTTCTCTGAGAATGGTGCCCATACCGTTCTCCCAGGCTTCAACAAATGAGGCTAAAGGTATCCTGTCATTTAGGGGAGAGTCAGTTTTTGAAATTTCCCTCATGGCTTCCATAGAAGCTTCGGCTATTTGGCTAATTTTGCCTGGATCATTGAAAACTATCCATTGTACCGGCTGTCCATTGCCCGCCGATGGTGCATACCTAACCATATCAAATATTTCTTCCAGGATCTCTCTTTCCACCGGTCGGTCACTATAATTACGAATTGACCTTCTGAATTTCATGTGGAATTCCATTTGTTCTGGAGAAATATTCAATCCCTCCCCTGATTCGGTTACTGTTTCAGATTTCTTATCTCCATCAGTTGACAAATTAATTAGCCTTATTGCACCTTCCGGACAAATAGCCCCACAATGTCCGCATTGGTTACACATAACTTCTGATCCTTCCACTATCTCTGGAAAATCATTTATCTGGATTAACCCCATTGGACAATTAAAAGCACATGTACCGCATTTTGTACATAATTCCTCTTTAAATTCTCTATTTATCATTTTTACCCCACTAAGTCGTATTTTCCTAATTGCGAATAGACTATTTAGAAAAAAATACTTCCAAACTTCATTTCCAATCAACTACCGCCTTATTTCGTTTAGGGATGTTATGATATTGATATTGAGGATATCCCACCATCATAGCACCGATAAATGTATGTCCTTCTGGTAATTCCAGTTCTTCAGCCAGGGGTGGCCATTGATTTAAGGCCATAAACAGACCCCCAGCCCAGCATGAACCTAATCCAAAGGAGGGTAGTGCTAGATCAAGATGAGTTAAAGCAATTACCCCATCTACACTAACAAACTGAGACATTGGATTGTTCTCATCCTGTTCAGCGTAGGCAATAACCACGTGTGGTGCGCCCCTTAAGACTAAATCAGTTCCATTTTCCCAGGCTTCAACCAGAAGATTAAATCCAGTGAAGTCCTGGTCTGGAGGAGCCTCACTTATTACATTCTTAATCCAATCAATGGTCAGACCAGCCACTTTTTTTACCTTAACTGGATCGTGGACTATCATCCATTTTACTGGTTGACCATTACCGGCTGATGGTGCGTAGCGGACTATGTCCATAACTTCTTCCAAGACCTTCCGGTCAACCGTTTCATTTTTATAGTGCCGAACTGATCGTCTGCCGCGCAAATAATTACCTATCTGCTTAGAGGAACCTATATCCCCTATTTTATTATCCATTGTTCCCTCTAAGGATGGGTCTACCAGTTCCAATGCTCCTTGAGGACAGACTGCTTCACATTGCCCACATATCATACAAACTAAGGCATTCTCCTTGGAAACATGGGGCACATCC
The DNA here is from genome assembly GCF_029848115.1 of Methanobacterium formicicum. Taxonomy (NCBI): domain Archaea; kingdom Methanobacteriati; phylum Methanobacteriota; class Methanobacteria; order Methanobacteriales; family Methanobacteriaceae; genus Methanobacterium; species Methanobacterium formicicum. The sequence goes on from NZ_JARVXG010000052.1 coordinate 75,195, forward strand.
CCCGGTTCTATGATTCCTGCTACACATATATCAGAACAGGTACCACATTTTACACATTTTTCAGAATCCACAGCAAGTTTTACCATTTCTGCATTCCCCCTGCATTTTCAGTTTAGTTATTTAGACAGTTATTTGTATGTACAAACAATTAATATATAAAGTTTACCAAAAATAATCTTAAGTAGAAGCAAGAACCATACCTAAGCTTGAGGTGTAATTGATTGATGAATGATGAAAACCAGAGCCAATGCCCTACGATGTGTAGTTGTCTCTACTTCACAAGTAATAAACTTAATAGAATTCTTAATAAAATGGCTGAGGAGGAATTCCTTAAAACCGGTCTTTCACCATCACACGCCCTAACCCTTATGAATATTGATTTTCAACCGGGTCTTTCCCAGAAAGAACTTTCAGAAATTATGAATATTAAACCTTCCACCACTACCCGTTTTATTGACAAATTAGAGACCAGAGGACTGGTAGAACGAAAAACTAAAGGTAAATCATCGTACCTCTATCCCACTCCGAAAGGAATTGATCTACAGGTTGAAATTAGCCAATGCTGGACCAACCTCTACAAACGTTATACTAAAGTTTTAGGCCAAGAAAAAGGTGTTGAATTAACTGAAATCATTGATAAAGCGGCAACTAAACTGGAAGAGAACATTCATGAGTAAATGATAGCTAAAAATTTTGAAAAAATAAAAAAAAATCCTTTATAAAATAAATCCTAAAAATTAATTAACTAATTTCCCATTTTACCCGCAACTTCTTTTAGTTTTTCCCTGATGGGTAGGTGTTGGGAACATATTTCCTCACAAAGTCCGCACTCTAAACAATTTCCTGCCATTTCCGTTTCTTTTAACATGAAGTAGTACTGACTTTTTACTTCGGAATATTCCTCCAACATTTCTGCTTGGTTCAAATAACTGAAACACTGGGGGATATTTATCCCACTGGGACAGGGCATACAGTAACCACAGGCACTGCATTCCACGGCAATTTTCCCCATGTAAACCTTTTTGACTTCTTCCATGATTTGTTTCTCTTCAGAAGCCATGGAATTAGGTAAACCATTCTCTGCAGTGTTTAAATTTTCCTGAAGCTGTGCAATGGTGTTCATACCACTTAAGACCACACTGATTTCAGGGATATCCCAGAGGTATCTGAGGGCCCATTCTGCAGGTTTTCTTTCAAACTGAGATTCGTCCCATATTTTCTGAACCTCCACAGGAACATGATTGGCCAGAACACCCCCCTTCAATGGTTCCATTATCACCACACCCACTCCTTTGCTGGCTGCGTATTGCAGGCCTTCTTTACCGGCCTGTATATTCTCATCCAGATAATTGTACTGTATCTGGCACATGTCCCACTGGTAGGAGTCCACCACTTCCTTAAAGAAGCTAGTAGTGTCATGGGTGGAAAATCCCGTGTATTTAATACGTCCATCAGAAATTGCCCTGTCTAAAAATTCCAGAACACCCAGATCCTCCAGATCAAACCATTGCCTCTCCTTAATGGAGTGCAGGAGGTAAAAATCAATATAATCTGTCTGGAGCCTCTTTAGTTGTTCATCCAGGAAACGATCCAGGTCTCCTTCTTCCTCCAGGAGCCAGGTGGGGGATTTGGTAGCCAGATAGACTTCATCTCTGCGGCTGTTTCCCGCAAAGTATTCTCCCAGGAAAAGTTCACTGGCTCCACCCTGGGAGGTGCCCCGGCCATGGTAGGGATAGGCCGTATCCAGGTAATTTATTCCCTGGTTCAGGGCATGATCCAGTAACTCTGATGATCTTTCAACGTCAATCTGGTCGTAACTACCCTTAATTGGCAGCCTCATACATCCAAAGCCCAGTATGGAAACTTTTTCACCGGTTTGACCCATCTCACGGTACAGCATAATCATATCCTCAACTAACTAACTGAATAAGAAATTTGACTTGAACACATATATCTATGATTGAATTTACCTTTAATGATTGAATTACCCTCTAACTCCTTTAAAAATTTAATTAACTTCATTTCTGTAACTCTCGTCCTATGTCCCAGGCCTTACCCACCTTTTCCTTCACTGTCCAGTAATAATTGTCAGGCATGGTTAAAAGTAGGGGATTGAGTTTGGCCAGGTCCGGTTTTCCATCAGTTAAGATCTTTTTATCCGCGTAGGAAGCAATTATTTCCCCCACAAATAGATCGTGAGTGGGCATTTCGTAGATATCGTAGAGTTTACATTCCAGGGAAAGGGGACATTCCCTGATGAGTGGCGCCTGTTCCAGTTCACCGTATTCAACTGTGAAAAGCTGTGATTTATCTTCTCTACGTCCAGATACCAGGCCACAGTAATCAACTTCCCGAATCATGCCCGCGGTGGGATAGTTAATGCTGAATGCCCTATTTTCCCTTATTAGTTGCGTGGTGAAATGAGCTTTGTTTATCCCTACAACCAATAAAGGCGGATTTCCATTAGCCCTGCTTAACCACCCTAATGCCATAAAATTTGCCACATCCCCATGTTTAGTGCCCAGAAGGGTCACTGGCATGGGATAAATGAACGAGTTTCCACCCAGTTTTTCTTTTTCCATTTTCAGTTCACCCCGGTAATCAATATAAACAATTGTACATACAAACGTTATAAATACTTTCCTGACACAAATATCTGAAACCAATTGATATAAAAAAATCACAGGTATGGGAAAAATTCACAGGGTATGAAAACTAAAAAATAGGGCCTTAAAAAAAGAATTAACCCCTTCTCCTCTCGAATTCCTGGTATAATTCATCCAGGTCCACACCTTTGTAAACCAGGAGCAGGAGGGTGTGAAATATAAGATCGGCAGATTCATAAACCAGGTTTTCATCGTTTTTAGAGGCGATGATTACCTCGGCTGCTTCTTCACCGATTTTTTCCAGGATCTTGTCTTCTGCCTTTTTTTTATCATCATCCTGCATTATACGAGATGTGTAGGAGTCAATGGGGTGGTCCCTTCTACCCTCCAGGACCTGGTAAACTTCCCTGATGATCTCATCCTTCATTTCTTAATCACCTTATCATCCTTTCGTAACGGGCCGGTTATGGCTATTAATGGGTGCTGGGCATCGTCAATGACCTCTATATCATCAAAGGTAAAGATGCCTTCCTTGTCTGCGGTTTTCTCCATTCCCAGTTTTATATCCTGGTCCAGGGTTATGACGTAGGAGTCAATTTCATCGTAGCCCAGTTTGCGGGAGGCCACAGTACGGTGATGGCCATCCACCAGGATGTAACGGTTGCCAGTCTTCACCACTATGGTGGGCTCGGCCAGTCCCCGGGTGAGTTCGTAGGTACGCCCCTGTAGTTCATCAGCGTAGACCCGGTTCTGGGTGGGTCTTAAACGTTCGATGGGCACCATTTCATGGACCAATTTGGTTTTAATATCATAGAGGTCTTCCAATGTTTTCTTAAAGTACCTCACCTTCATGGGAGTGGAACGTTCGATATGGGAGCGCACAATATCGGTGTTGGTTACTATCCCCACCAGGGCACCATCTTCGTTAATCACTGGCATACGGGATATTCCCATTCTAAACATTACCCGGGCAGCATCGTTGAGGGACATGGATTCATCCGCCACCACCACATCGGTGGACATGATATCCTCCACATGTTCCGCCCACTTTTTAAGGAGGAGGTCAAAGGCAGTTATCATGCCAATAACTCCATCATTGGTTTTGACGGGGAATCCATCGTGACCCGTTTTTTTCATCAGCTGGATTACTTCCTCGTTGGGTGTGTCCGGAGTGACGGTGATAACCGCCCGGGTCATGTAATCCTTAACCAGAGTGGATTTAGTCATCCGAACCTCCCTTTTTAGGGCCTTTCTTCCATATTAATCGGTTTTCACATTCTATCTTAATTACGCGGTGATAAGGAACCATGGATCCGTCAAACATGATCATAAATCCTCCTTTTAATCCTTCAATATCTGTGGCGGGAATGGTTTTAAGGTTATTTTCAGTTCCCCGGTGCAGGTAGGTGACCTGGCATTTTTCAATGTCCATTTCTGGATGCCAGTGAAGCATGTCCAGAATTCTCTTAGCCATTGGGACTAACCCCACCGGGATATGATTTTATTCCCGGTTCTTAAGTTCTTCAACCACCATCTGGTTGGTTTTTGCCGGGTCAGCTTTACCACGGGTTATCCTCATCACCTGACCAACCAGGAAGTTCAGAGCCTTAGATTTACCCTCAAAGTAGTCAGATACTGCTTCCGGGTTCTCTTCAATGGCCTGTTTCACTGCCTGGAGAACGGTGTCATCTTCCACTACCCCGATCAGTCCCAGTTCTTCGGCAATTACTCCTGGCATCTGGGGGTTTTGTGGTAGTTTTTCAATGATCCTCTGACCAGCTTTGGTGGTGATCTTCTTATCCTGCAACATCTGGAGTAATTCCACCAGCTGAGCCGTGGTTATTCCACTTTCCTTGTAGTTGAGTTTGTTGTAGTAGAGCACCCTTTTGAGTTCATCCCGCATCCACAGTGCAGCAAACTGGGGGTCCACTTCCTTGGCCACTTCCTCGAAGGCATCAGCCAGTTCCAATTCAGAGGTTATAACCTGAGCGTGGTCTTTTTTAATGCCATACTCCTCCACGAATCGTTCGGTTTTTATGTGGGCGGGTTCTGGCATTTTTTCATGTATGGATTCCACCCGTTCTTCCTCGGCGATCATGGGTGGTAGATCCGGGTCGGGTATGTAACGGTAGTCCTCAGCCTCTTCCTTAAGACGCATGGGGACGGTGATCATCTGTGATTCCAGGAAAGCTCGGGTTTC
>NZ_JARVXG010000052.1:85000-94514 GCF_029848115.1 Methanobacterium formicicum
TTTTCCAGACGTTGGGTGAAGAGTATTTCATCTTTAGTGGTGGCCGCAGTAATAGTATCCACCTGAACACCTCTACGACTGGCTTCTTCAGTGAAAGCAGCCACCGGGGCCATACCAATGCCGCCTCCCACTGCCAGGACCCGGGAACCGGCAATTTCAAATCCATTCCCGTAGGGCCCCCTTAACCCTATTTTATCATTTTCCTGAAGTTTGTGGAGCGCCTGGGTAAAGGGTCCTACCATTTTCACGGAAATACCCACCTCACCATTCACCGGGTCTAGACTGGAGATGGACATTGGTTTTTCATCCTGGAAATTCCAGACCATTAAGAACTGACCCGGACTCTCTCCTTCAAACTCCCAGGGCAGGTAAAAGGTTTTCACCGTGGGTGTTTCCTCTACTATCCGGTTAATGGGGAGTACCTGGGGGATATTTTTGATTTCTTTCCGGTACATTTACCTCACCCTCCCCTGGTGGGCCAGCCCCACCATTTCTTCCACTTTCTGGTAATTCTTTTCTTTCATGAACTTCAGGAGGCCCTGGTTTATCTCCGGGAAGACTTCCAGTCCCTGGTACATTACCGCAGTTCCAATTTGAACACAGCTTGCCCCGGCATAGATGAATTCCACCACATCCCTGTAGTTGGTAACTCCCCCCACACCCATTAGGGGTATGTCCACGTTCTGGTAGACCTGGTATACACAGCGCAGGGCCACTGGTTTTATGGCTGGCCCGGACATTCCTCCAAAACCATTGGATAATATGGGATGACCGGTTTCCAGGTCGATCCTCATCCCTGGACCCAGGGAATTGATTAAGGTCAGGGCGTCAGCCCCGGCACGTTCTGCTGCCTGGGCAATCTCCACTATATCCGTGACGTTAGGTGTTAACTTGGCAATCACTGGAATTTTAACTGTTTTTTTAACTGCTTTAACGAAACTGTGGGTTAAATCCGGATCCTGACCTATTGATGCCCCACAGCCTTCCAGGGCATGGGGACAGGATATGTTGAGTTCCAGAGCATCCACCAGGTTTTCCACCTTACCGGCAATTTCACTAAATTCTTGGGGTGTGGAACCATATATGGAGGCTATCTGGGGCACCCGCCCCTCCAGCTTTTCCAGTTCCCCCTGGAATGTTTCCACTCCCGGGTTGGACAGTCCTATGGCATTTATTATTCCCCCTTCCACTTCCACGGTGGTGGGGTTGGGGTAACCCTTGTTGGGTTCTTTTCCAAAGGATTTGGTTACCACTGCCCCGGCTCCACTACGGGCTGCCCAGTTAAGGGAAGATGCATTGCTTCCCAGAACACCCGCCGCCAGTACAGTGGGGTTTTTCATTTTCATCCGGCAAATTTCCACTTCCAGCATGATTACACCTTAAGTTTAGAAGGTTTAAATTCCATCAAGTACACATTAAATTCTATGAAGTGTTATGTAGTTGGTTGTTTTGCAGGCTTTGTAGCCCTGGATGAAGATTTTAACTTGATGGATTATGAACTTTTCCCACACCAGGAACTCCGGGAAAAATGGTTTGAACAGGAGGATGAAGGGGAAACTCCAGAGGAGAAGAGGCTCCTGGGAAAGGTGGGTAAAGTTTGCCAGGAAATCATCATCGAAACTGCACAGAGAAGTTCCCACTACCAGGACCTGGAATATCATGCTAAATTCACCTATCAACTTCCCAGTAAAGGTGGGGATTATTTTAGAAGTAATTTGGGCCAACTTCTCCATGAAACTGGTTTTTTAAAGTCACCGGATGAACTGTGGAGTGTTACCCGGGACCTGGCCCTGGAGATCACCGAGAAGCGGTTGAAGGATGCTTCCCATTCCCAGGATCTTCTGCTTATCCAGGCCATCCACACCATTGAGGAACTGGAAGAGGCTGAGGTTAAACTGGTGGAACGTCTAAGGGAGTGGTACCCGGTGCATTTCCCGGAAATGGATGATGTACGGGACCATTCCCGCTACGTGGAACTGGTAGCCCAGTACGGTGACCGGGAATCAGTTATAAAATCCGGGGCCCTGGAGGGGATGGTGGATGAAGGGGTGGTGAGTCTGGGTGCTGAGTTATCCCCCCAGGATCTGGATGTGATACAGGGTTTTGCTAGGACTATCCAGTCCATCCAGGAATCCAAGAAATCCACCACCGGCTATGTTGATGGGAAGATGGAGGAGATGGCCCCTAACCTCCGGGATCTGGTGGGTGCCTCTCTGGGTGCCAAGATCATCGCCCACACCGGAGGTATTAAGCGTCTGGCCCTCCTGCCCTCCAGTACCGTGCAGATCCTGGGGGCAGAGAAGGCCCTGTTCCGTCATCTGAAGACTGGTGAGCGACCACCCAAGCATGGTCTCATATATCAGCATCCTGCGGTCCGTGGCTCACGGTGGTGGATTCGGGGGAAAATTGCCCGGGCACTGGCCAGTAAGATAAGTCTGGCTGTGCGGAAGGATTATTTCTCCGGGGAGTACGATGCTGCAGTCAAGGAGAGTTTTGAGAAAAGGGTGGAAGAGATAACTAAGGAACATCCTTTCCCTAAACGAACCGAAAAATCTAAAAAAAAGAAGAAAGACAAAAAACGGAAGAAGAAAAAGGATAAATTCCGGTTTAAGAAGGGTGACTACCAGTACTAGCATTCATGGTAAAAAGCCTGAACCTTTGGGGGGATTTATCCCCCATAAGGGTGAAGGAGATGTATATCTATCAGGATAGTTGAGAGTTTTTGAGTGGTTTGTTTCATTTAATAGGTATAGGGTGATTGCAATGACCGATATGGTGGCCATAGTATCCATAATATCCAGTGTTTTTTCAATTATTCTGGCAGTATATGCCATACAGTTTTCCCGGCGAGTGGAGGAACGGCTCAAGAACAACTTCACCATACTAAAGGAGACCATGGAAGCCAACCAGAAACAGGCCCAGGAGTGTCTTTCCAATATTGACCGGGAAGCAGCAGCCATTAAAACCACGGTGGACCAGTCCCATGAGAAACTTCATCAAACCATCCAGAACCTTAAAAAATGAACAACCCTGAACTAGCCCACCGGGCCCAGTTATTCCCGGATAAAAGGCCCTTATTTTTTCTACAGAAAATAATATATCCCTCTACATTACCCCCTATTAATCTCAATTTAATTACCTTGTCTTTTAACCTGTTCAATTTTTGGCAATTTGAATTTCTACAGTAGATCAAATTCTATTAGAGATATCAGTTTAAGTTCTACCCCGGAATAATCTAATAGGATATATTTATATTACCTAACAAGAATAGAGGATCATGGCCAATGAATCCCACCGCGAAGTGGTTAAAATAAGATATCTGGTTAGTGGGATCATTCTGTGGTAGACATCTACAATCGCATCCTTAATCTCTATGAGCACTGTAAACTAGGTTCAGATTGCTTTTTCACCCTCATTTCCCTGGGGATGCTCCGAACTTCCGAGAAATCCACTGGAATTAATCCTGATTCATTGGCCTGGAATCCCTCCAAATTACCCAGTAAGACTTGTTTTTTAAATATATTTTTGGGAATAGACCCTGATGTGTAATCATACTTTTCCCGGATTACTGGCCAATCCTCTGCTAATAGGATAAAAACCGGCTACAATGCACAGCGTGGTTCCGGTGAAATTTTGGGGACACTGCGAACCCAGTAAAAACCTCCCGAGAGAGAACTGTTAAATCCAGAAAGTTTAATATATTCCCAACTGCAAGTTATTTAGAGAGGAAACTAATTTTCGAAAATCATCAAAGGGATATGTAAAATGGAGTTTGAACTGGAATCTGGCAATAAAATCAGCGGAGTATACGAACTGGACGGTCACCTGGCCACTTGCAACCTCAACCCCCAGGTAAGGGTTTACGGGGAGAAGCTGGTGGACTATGAAGATAAAGAGTATCGCCTCTGGGATCCCCGCCGTTCTAAACTGGCAGCGGCCCTTCTTAAAGGACTGGGAACCTTCCCGGTTAAAAATGATTCACGAATACTCTACCTTGGGGCTTCGGCAGGCACAACTCCCTCCCACATCTCGGATATCATCACCCAGGGAGTTATATACTGTGTGGAGTTTGCACCCCGCATGATGAGGGAGCTCCTCACTGTTTGTCGGGCCCGGGAGAATATGATCCCCCTGCTGGAAGATGCCCATAAACCCGCCAATTACCAGGGACTGCTGGAGAAGGTGGACTTCCTTTACTCTGATGTGGCCCAGCCTAACCAGACCGAAATATTCATGGACAACATGCGCCTCTTCTTGAGGGAAGAAGGACAGGGCATGATCATGATCAAGGCCCGGAGCATAGATGTCACCCGCAAGCCCAAACAGATATTCAGGGAGGAAGCATCCTTCTTAAAGGAGCATGGCTTCCGGATAGTGGATAAAGTTGATCTGGACCCTTACGAGAAAGACCACCGCTGCCTGGTCTGTGAATTTGCATTTTAACCTTAATACAAATTCCAAAACAAAATAATTCTAAAATCGAAGAGAACACCCTAATAAAAATAGAAAGGGAACACCCTAAAAGACTACTTTTGTAAAATATGAATAAAAAGGGATTAAATCCCCATATTTTATCCTTTATTGGTTTAATCAACTCTTTTACCGGCATCAGGACCCGGTTGCACTGAATATATTTCAGTTACCTTTAGCAAGACTGCGGCTTTAGGTGCTAGTTGAGTCATGACACTTTTAGCCCATTCCACTGCATCATCAAAGTATTTACCAGACTCGTGTATTTCCACCGTGCCTTTAAACTGGTATGGGCATTCTGATATGTCCCCCACAGCCACTGTGGCCTGGGGATTGTTTTTAAGATTTTCCAAACTTTTGTTCATGAAGTTAGCCACCAGTAAGATGGTTTCACCATCCAATGGTCTGGCAAATCCAATTGGAACCAGATTGGGAGTGCTTTTGTTATTGGCGGTGGCTAACCATACTATGTTGTTTTTTTCTATTGCATCCATCATTTCCTTGTTCATTACCATAAGATCACCTGTAATGTGTCTTTAATTAACATTCACCTAATAGAATAATGTATTTAATGGTCAGCAAAATATACTAACTATATTTTAGTTACCCTTTTCCATTTTCTAAAAAATACCACAAACTCCCTAAAAAACAGTGCTACCCTTTCAAACCAAATTTCCCCGAAAAATTAATTCAACTCAGTTTCAGCTGATCCACCACTGAAACCATCTCGTTAGCCTGTTTTTGAGTCTGGTTCTGGGACTGGTAGGTGTAGGTTTCATAGATCATGGCTGGAATACCGGCCTGTATTAGGGGGAGAGTTACATAGGCTGGACTGGTGGGATTGGGCGGACTGTACACTTTTAACCAGCTGACGTGACTTTTAATCTGCTGGGCTATTGATTCTGCCCTGCTGAATTGTCCCGGGACAAATAAGAACCATTTTTCCTGGTAATGGCCTTCATTGGAGTGGACGTCAATCACCAGATCCGGGGAAGAATTTTTAATATCCGGGACAACGTAGTTGAAGGCCAAAGACTGGCCATTAGCCCTTCCCTGGTCGTAGTTATCGGCATTCTGGGTGACGTTTACCTGGTAAATATAGTAGCAGTAGTTAAGGGTGTGGTTCCTGTTTTTCAGGGCCTCCTTCAGGGCCAGGTGGGCCTGGTATTCCAGGGGGTGCACCCCCACCACGTAGGCTATCTTATAGGGTGATCGGGGATTACCGTAGGGTCCTTCTCGGGTAACTGTCCCGTATTCTGTTTCTCCCAGGACCACCCTGCTGTAGGTGGTTGCTGTGGAGTTTTTCTCCAGTGATGAGAGGGGGAATAAATAGAATGAGGATAGGACTGCGGCACCAAACACCAGGATTAGCACCAGGATTAATTGAAGCTTTCTCCCCATTCTCAGTTCTCCTAGATTTTTAAGGCCCTGTTATTTTGAACTTAGATTTTCCCGGCCTTAAGGTATGGTTACACTGGCTGGTAGCTGTCCAGTTGATTTGTACTGGGTTAAAACCTTGGCATACATGTTCAACATGGAATCCGGGGATAAATCTGGTTGGCCCGATACAGTGATACCAATATAGTTGGGTGTCTGGCCACTGTTATCCATCCAGGTACAGGTTCTCTGGGCCATGCTCAGATAATCCGCCTGGGCAATGGTGGCACTGGTAACTGTTCCATAGGCATTATCCGGACTCTTGTACTGGTTTATGGGAATATTACCAGTTTGTCCGGTGCTTATCATTGTTAGGCCCTTGGCCAAGATGTAAAGGCACTGGTTCTTGTCCAGGGTCACTCCCTGGTAGGTTATGGTGCTGAACCCCACTCCCACCCGGGATATTTCACTGGCCAGGCCAGGTACTTGGGACACCGGAAATCCAGTAGCCAGGGATATTGTTTCTGGGGCCAGGGTGGTGGTGTTGGTGGTGTTGGCCGGGGTGCTGGAACTTCCCATTTTCAGGAGTATTCCTCCCATGATTCCCAATATTACCACCAGAGCCACTATGGCCACGATCAATGCAGTGTTAATATTTTTTGATTCTTCTTTTTCGGGTTGAGTGGATTTTCTACCAAAGGCTGCTTTTTCCGGTAATTTAGCACCGCACTGTTCACAAAAAGCAGCGTCGGCATGGTTATCATATCCACAGTTTTCACATTTCATTTCATCTTGCCCCCCACATGGGTACTCTTGATTATACTGTGTTTATCCTTCCTATTCTTGATTTTTTCCCCACACATTAATATAAATATGATAATTGATCATAATATGGGGTGAGGATTAGAAACAGGAATGTTCCTATGACCCCCATAAAAAATTATTCCCCCATCTAATCCTCCCTTTTAAAAATTAACCATTTAAAAGTATTTATTTAAAAAAAAGCCAGTTCGCCCTAAAAAGTAAGAAAAGTTTAAAAAATGAAAAATAAGTTCAGGCCAGCAGGTGATATACCAAACCGCCTAGATACAGCAGTAAGAAAGCTATACCAAAGAAAAATACCCCCATGAACATGTATTTATCAAAGGATTGTGGGCCTTTGTACTCGGTTTTGTCGGTTGAGACCTGTTCCTTGGAAGTATTCTGTGAAACATTCTTCACTGCCTTTTTCTTCTTGGAAGACTTCTTCTGAGATTTTTTCTTTTTCTTAGCCATCAGATTATGCTCCTAAAATTGATTTAAAATACCAGGTTAACCTAAAATTTATCATATCCTCCCCTCCATCCCAATCTGGCCACGTTACTCCCCGGACCTAGACCCAGAAAATCATTTTTAAATTATGATCGGTCCGACTTTTAAAAGCTATGGGATTAACAAACCCCTGTAATAATTTAAGCAGATTATCTACATAAATCTGGTGGTGAAAATAGATACCCCCTAAAATTCCCTAAATTAAATACCTACTCCTCCTCACCGGTACATGTACTTTTCAGGGGAATTTTGCCAGTACCCCCTTTATTCATTAGAGTAAAAACCATGAATTTGTCTTTAATAGAATTTAATATGGAATTTTACGTATACACATAACTATACAGGTTATTTCAGATTTCTATAATACTCAAAGGTTTTAAACACATAATAGGTTAAGTAACGACTGTCATGGCCAAACCTTTAAATAATAGCTCCACCAACCAGTTACTACCCTGTTGCTTTTAGGTGTGAAATCTAGTGGAAAACTCCACGTATCAGATTATTATTACTCATTCAGGGCGTTCTAGAGGGCCCGTAGCTTAGTCTGGCAGAGCGCTTGGCTCTTAACCAAGGTGTCGCGGGTTCAATCCCCGTCGGGCCCGCTTTATTTTAATATAATTATTCTGATATCCAGATCTTACACACATTTAGGGGAATGTTCTTTAGAGGAACAGCAAACCCATAATATGATTGCAGGGGTACCCAAGCGGTCAACGGGGGTGGACTCAAGATCCTCTGGCGTAGGCCTTCAAGGGTTCGAATCCCTTCCCCTGCACTCCTTTTAGAATTATATTCATTTATTAAAATCATTTTTAGAATAATATATACTCCCTTTTAAAAAATAACTTATACCCCCATTTAGAATAGTTCATATCCATTCCTAGATTTTTATTTAATCCCCTTGAATGACTCCATAAACTCTAAATGAGTCAAAACATTTTGCATTCCAGCAGGAAAAAACCTCTTCTTTAAATTAACATATCTGGAGGGATTCTGATATGATTTTTGTTCAGCAGGACATCTATTATAAGTGTAAAACTATCAATGCATTCATATTTCAATATGGACTATAATACACAAAATGAATAAGACTTGTATCTTCAATTCATTAACGTATTAAGTTCTTAAGAGCAATCTGTTTAATATTAACATGTTTCCAATTGCCAAACTTTAAATAATAGTTCGATAAACCATTTACTACCCTGTTTTTGTGTAGATTATTATGTGAAAACGTGGGACCCCACAAAAATAAACTTCATTCATTATCCGGCATTTTAGAGGGCCCGTAGCTCAGTCTGGGAGAGCGCCTGGCTTTTAACCAGGTGGCCGCGGGTTCAACTCCCGTCGGGCCCGCTTATTTTATTATTTCAACTGATTATTTTAAGCCTCTTTTTATTCTCAATTGAGTAATAAGATATTTTTTTGATTAAATTATCTATAATGCCTCAAATGTAAAATTCAACTTAAAAATAGGGATTATTTTCTATAGAAATAATTTTCTCTAAAAAAATAAAGAGATAATTGATATTTCTCCCTCAATATTCCATAGATGGAGTGTTAATTTTCCACCGTCTTTTAAAGTTTTTGTTTCTCCGTTTAACCAGCTATTTTCTGAGTTTGAGCTGTCGTAGTATACGGTATATCCATTGTCATCGATGTTGGATAGACTGCTGTCTCCCTTTACCGTATGATAAAATGCTCCCTTAACTTTGTGATAAACCCCCCTAACTTTATAATAAAATGTATAACACACTGGGGCGAATATATCAAAGATAGGGGATGTTAGGGTAGACCCTCTCATTTCCCTGCATAAGGGGGTTTAAAAAAAATGCAACGCAATACCTATATTTTAATTGGAGTCGTTATCCTGATCTTTGTTGCTGCCGCCGGGGTTAGTTATCTTTTATTCCAGCCCGCGGTTAACAACTCGCCCAATGTTACCAACAACACCACAACCACAGTGGTGAACCAGGGTACCACCACCCAACAGAACCAGACCACCACCTCGGGTTACATATCCTCAGCCCAGGCCAAATCCATTGCATCCAACTACCTGAATTCCAAATCAGATTATAATGGCCTGGGAGCGGGCACACCTTCCCTTAAAGGAAGTGTGTATTACGTGCCCATGGTGGTAACCGTAGAGGGCCAGCATTCAGTGGGAACTGTGCTGGGTGATGTCTTGGTAGATGCCAAAACTGGAAAAGTCCTGGGAACAGAAACCGTTGATATTACCACCGATGAAAAGGTAAGAAACCCACCATAATAGATAGACTTAGATAAAAATGGGGATTCGGGGATAATTCCCTTAATCCCACTTAATTTATTGGCTTTGTAGAAACCCTAATTTTTTTTA
>NZ_JARVXG010000053.1 GCF_029848115.1 Methanobacterium formicicum
TTAGGTAATATATTACCTAAATATGTAATATATTACCAATAATGGAGTTGGGAATAAATGGATAAAAAAATAATATATATAAATTCAATTGTAATCGGACTACTGGCAGTTATAGCTACTCTATCCGGATTGTTCTGGAGAGGATTGTATAAAAATGACACAGTTTCTATAACTGCCCAAATGATGGGACAAGACTTAATTTCACTGGTAATATGTGTGCCAATACTGGTTTTATCCCTGTATCTTATTTCAAAAGATTCGTTAAGAGGCAATCTACTTTGGATGGGGGTTGTATTTTATTTCCTGTACACCTACTCATCCATGTCATTTCTGGCATCCTACAATCAACTTTTCCTGGTCTATGTTGCACTGTTCTCCCTATCTCTGTACACCTTTGTCTACGGGTTACTGTCCCTAAATGTGAAAAACATAAAAAGGAGTTTTTCACCGGGAATCACCACCCAGATCGCCGGAATATTCACCATATCCATGGCTACCCTGCTTTCGGTGATGTGGCTCAGCATAATAATTCAATCCATCCTATCTGGTGTTGCTCCGGCATCACTGGAAGACTATACCACCCTGGGAATTCAGGCCCTGGATCTCGCTGTTCTGGCACCTGCAGCCATAATATCCGGTGTTTTACTTTTAAAAAGAAAGCCGTGGGGATATACCCTAATGCCCATTGTAATGGTGAAGATATCTCTCCTAGGAACTGCTATACTATCCATGATCTATTTCATGATGCAGAAGGGTGTGAGTGTGGTCTGGGAACAGGAACTGTTTTTCCTGGTAGCCACAGTAGGAGGCATAATTATCACACTGGCCTTCTATAATAAAATAAATAGTACACATAAAAAATCTAATGGATTACCCCCAGTACCCATGAGCTGAGAATAATGAGAGATTCAGAAATTATTAAGGCAGAATACAATGCAGAAAGACTGGAAATGGAAAAATATATCCTGGTGGTTTTATTCCTGGTACAGCAGAGGTGGAGCTATGTTATTGGTAGATTACTGGCCCCGGACCAGATAACTACCAAACAGTGGCTGATGATGATCATCATGGTAACAGCCTTTGAGAGTCCTCCTTCCATGCAGGAAGTGGCCAATGCCCTGAGCACCACCCACCAGAATGTCAAACAGCTGGCCACACGTTTAGAATCCAGAGGATTCTTAAAAATCGAACGTGACCCCAATAACAGACGAATACTGCGTTTAAAGGTTACAGAAGAATGTCATGATTTCTGGGAGAAAAGAGGGCCCCAGGATGTGAAAGATATTACCTCACTATTTGCCGGTCTGGATGATAATGAAATCAAAGATCTGTTTGAAATTATGAGTAAACTGGAAAAAATATCGGCAAATCTGTATGAAAATACTAAAAATGATTAAATAAGTTAAAGGAAGGAAAAAAAATGAAGGCATTGGTTGTATACGGAACAAGATATGGGACAGCTGCGGAAATAGCTGAAGAAATAGCCCGTGTTATAAAAGAAGAAGGGAACGAAACTGATCTGTTAGATGTCCGGAGTATTAAGGACCGGGATGTATCTAGCTACGATCTGGTAGTGGTGGGAAGTGGCATAAAAATGGGCAAATGGACTAGTAAGGCACTTAAATTCCTGCAAAAAAACAAGGAAACCCTGGCCACCCAGAAAGTTGCCCTCTTCGTCAGTTGTGGTGCGGCAAATGAAGAAAAAAGTAGACCAGAGGGTCAGGAAAAGTACTTGGATGCTGTGGCAGCAAAGAACTTGGTGAACCCCCCGGTGGCCACTGGACTCTTTGGTAGTGTTTACGACCCTGAAGCCAAACACGGATTAATGTACAAACTTACCACGAGTTTTATTAAAAAGGATCTGGAAAAAAAGGGAATAGATAGCAGTAAACGCCACGATTACCGTGATTGGGATGAGATAAGGGATTGGGCACGAGGGTTAACCCGAGATTAAAATAGATTAAGTATACTCCACGAAAGATCATACCTTTTAGTCTAATAGGATTGAATCAAATAAAAGCAGGGATTAAAATGACTTTAAAATCCCATACTCCCAATTTTTTAAGTGTAATTCGAATTATAGTTGCCCCAATCTTTATTTACACATTCACCAACGGTTTGTACCTGGTTTCCTTGATGATAATTATCTTCACCGGCGTAACTGATGCTCTGGATGGCTATATTGCTCGTAAACTAGGTGCAACCTCAGATATTGGCGCCTACCTTGATGTGATATCAGATTTCATCTTTATTCTGGCCTGTTTCCTGGCATACACCATCAATGGCTGGTACGATCCCCTGGTTCTCCTGCTGATTATCATCATGTTCTGTATGTTCATTGGGACCTCCGGGCTTAAAAAACCTGTTTACGACCCGGTGGGAAAGTACTTAGGAGCATATTTAATGTTGATGATTTTTTTATCAATTCTATCCCCAAAAATATTGGTAAGACAGATTCTACTTATCATGTTACTTATCATCTGCCTGGCTTCAGTAATCAGCCGTTTTTCTGTGTTCATAGCGAAAAATTAAGGTTAAAGACTTTGGTGGATAAAAGATGATTCAGGCAAAAAATAATAGAACTAATTAACCATTATTAAGATAGAAGAGGGTGTAACATGAAAAGCAATCCAAAATGGTACTACACTGAAAAACAGGCAGGAGTGGATTATTTAGATCCGAAAGTAGCCCAGGGATACAATGAAGAACATCAGAAGTTCAGGAACTTCCCGGAAGAAGCTCAGGAAATCGTTCGGATGTTGGGGATTACACCCCAAGACACTGTACTTGATTTTGGCTGTGGTACTGGAGGAATTGCCCTGAATCTGGCTAAATATTCCCGGAAAGTCATTGGTGTTGATATATCCCAGAAAATGCTGGATGTTCTGGAGGAAAATGCCGGGACCCATGGTATTAATAATGTTGAAACTCGTTGTGCCGGATTCTTAAGTTACAAACATGAAGATGGTGCCGTAGATAAGATCATCACCATGGCTGCCCTCCACCACCTCCCTGACTTCTGGAAGTCAGTGGCACTACTTAAAATGGCAGATATCTTAAAATCTGGTGGTAAACTCTATCTTTTTGATGTGGTGTTTACCTTTCCTGTTCAGGAGCATGAAAAGGCCCTGAATAAATTCATGACTGATATGCGCAGCGTTGCTGGGGATTCCATGGCCCTTGAAACAGAAATCCATATCAAAGACGAATTCAGCACCTATGATTGGATTATGGAAGGTTTACTGGAAGGATCAGGATTTTCAATTGACCACAAAAATGTGGAGTCCGATAATTTCGTGGGATATGTGTGCTCTAAACTCTAATGGGAGTAAATTAAAGTGAAAACATTTGAATACTCCCAATATTAATTGCTAATTTTTTTAGGATATATAGATGGCAAAAAGAGGTAAATGCCCGAAAATACTTTTCAACTGCCCTTGGCAAAATTACACATTAATCTCTATTTCATAATTTATATTAATTCACAGAATTGAAAATGGAGTTGTTTAGCTATGGCAATTGAAATAAAAACAATACCCCAGTACCAGGTAGCATTCATACACCAGAAAGGTAGCTATACCCAGATCCCCGAGGTTCTGGGAAAAGTGGTGGGCTGGCTCATGACCCAGGACGTGGAAATACAGATGCCCATTTACGGCACCTACTACAACAGTCCCCACGAAGTTACCGAAGAAGAACTGGACTGGGAAGTTGGAGCTGCATTTACCGGCAAATTAAAAGAAGGAACAGAGGATATTCATATCAAAACCATCCCCGAACACCAAGCTGTTTCCACTATTTTCCAGGGCCCTTATGGTGAGGCAGCATCAGTTTACATGGATTTAATCGAATACACCCAGAAGGAAGGATACCAGATTGCGGGTGCTCCCTCGGAAAGTTATTTAAACAGTCCAGATGAGGTAGCAGAAAGTGAACTGTTAACTGAAATCCAGTTCCCAGTGGTGAAAATACAATAACAGGGGTTTTTCAAAAAAAATAACCAAACTCTCACTATATTACAATATTCCTCGTTCACAATTCCTTAGTGAGAGTTTTTTTTACTGGATCAATTTCTTGGCCAGGGGACTGGCTAAATAGACTAGGTTAGCCCAGGCAAAGAAATAGTAAGATAGAAGAAGAGCTATTATTGATAAAACCGGTAAAATCATGCTGATCCGGGTAATCTGGTTTTTGGATGATTCATCCAGGTTTTCATCCACCAATCCTTTACGGACGGCATAAATCCAGTTTACACAATACAGAACTCCGGCAAAAAACAGGTTCAACTGGAATATCACACTGGCACTGAAGTATTGGCCGAAGGTTCCTATTATCTCGGTGGAAAAGGGCACCATGGCTATAAAAAGTAACCAGAAAACAGTTATAGTGATCAAATTGGTGTCGGAACGTTTAATAAAGGAAAACTGCTGGTGGTTAACTCGCCAAAATCCCGCCAGTATCCAGAAACTGAGTGCATAACTTAACAACTTAGGCCATAATAGCCATAATTGGTGTATAAATGCCCCTTCAGTTAAGGCAGAAGATATATCCGGCACTCCGATGCTTAAAACCAGTAATGTCATGGCAATGGCAAATATGCCATCCACCAGTGTTTCAATACGACTGGTGGTAACCCAGTTATTTATTGAATCCGAATGATTTCTCATTACAATATGGTTTACTTACACTTCCGGATATAATTATGGGATGAGATGGATGAAAAATATGTTTTGCCATTTTAATGCATCATTATCGGGTAATTCCAACCAACCAAGCTAAAAAAAAGTGTGATGAAATAAAGAGCAAAACTAGTTTAAAATAGAACACCAAGTTAATTATGGTGTAACCATGGACGTAAAAGAGAAAAGGATTAAAGAGACCTACGTGGCCTACATCCCACACCACGGAAGTTATGATAAGATTCCCGAGTATATTGAAGAAATCAAACAATGGATAAATGAAAAAGGCCTTAAAACTAATGGCCAGGCCTATGGAACCTACCTCAACAGCCCCGAAGATGTGGCTGAAGAAGATCTGCAATATGAAATTGGATTTTTCTTTGAAGGTAATGCTATGCCCGAAGGCAAAATAGGTATCAAAGAAATGCCCGAGCATACTGTTCTAACTGCCCTTCACCAAGGACCTTATACCCAAGTAGGGCCAATTATACACGGTTTAGCCAAATATGCAGTTGAAAATGGTTATGATGTTGTGGGGCCAATAACTGAAGTATACCTCAATGATCCCGCCCAAGTTCCCGAAGGGGAACTTTTGACTGAGGTACAGCTTCCCGTGATAAAAATTAAATGATCATTTTTCAACC
This sequence comes from Methanobacterium formicicum, assembly GCF_029848115.1. Classification (NCBI taxonomy): domain Archaea; kingdom Methanobacteriati; phylum Methanobacteriota; class Methanobacteria; order Methanobacteriales; family Methanobacteriaceae; genus Methanobacterium; species Methanobacterium formicicum. Next base: position 5,324 of record NZ_JARVXG010000053.1, read on the forward strand.
TTTCTTTAACTCTTTTTTTTAAATTAAGAACCCTATTCCAGATTTTTAAAAAAAATAGATGAATTTGTCCCCACTAAAGATATTTAGGACCACCTAAAATTCTTTAGACGTGCGGAATAATTGGGTGTAATTTGGGCATAGCTATTTATTATTGGGAATCAATAAAATAGACTAGTTCTTAATTAATTCTAAAAGAATTAAAAGAACCACATCCAGAATCACATGGGTTATACTGCTTAAGAAAAGTGAAAAAACCACAAACTATTAATGATAGTAATAATAACAAAGTATAAATTATTTAAAAATATAAAGATGATACATTTAAAGCACCTGGCTCGTGTTTATCTTGAATAGAACCAGGAGGAAAAATGCGTAACCTCGAAAAATTTAAAGAATACATCCCCCGAATGGGAGAACCTAATGTAAAAAGTGTTGCTTTATTAATTGATGGACCTAACATGCTACGGAAAGAATTCGACTTCGATCTTGAAGTAGTACAAGAATTACTCACTGATTACGGGAAGATAAGGGTAGGAAAAGTATTTCTGAACCAGTACGCTTCGGATAAACTTATTGAAGCCATAGTTAACCAGGGATTATCCCCCATTATTGTTGCTGGAGATATAGACGTTCAAATGGCAGTTGAAGCCTTTGAAGCCATACACAACCCCAACATTGATGTTGTAGCCTTAATGACCCGTAACACCGATTTTTTACCACTGATCAACATTGCCAAAGAAAATGGGAAGGAAACTCTGGTGATTGGTGCTGAACCTGGTTTCAGTATTGCCCTCAAGAACTCAGCAGATAGTACCATAGTTCTGAAAAAACAGCGCCAACCCCATGGAGCAGTTTAAATAGATTAAATATTATATTGGCCTATTTTTATTTTTAACTCCCCATTATCCTTATTTTTGAGATTAAATCATTAGTGCAATTTCTTGCCAATTTCCTTCCCTTATTCATAAATTTATTTCCTGCTGAAGTATTTTCTAATAATTAAAGTATTATCCCCTTTACATCATTTTTTTAAAACTTTTTAAGAACTTTCCTTAAACCATTTAGCTAATTAAATAGGTTAAATGAATAATTTCTAATTTTAAACAACTTTAATTATTATTAATATATTTTGCAGCATTCTAAACTACATTTACACTGTATTCAGGAAAAATTTATATGGGAGGTGGATTTTATCTTTAAATCCTACTGATCTAGTTGTCAACATAATCCTTGTTGTATCCCCAAAAATAATCATAGTCCTGCAAGTGTGATGGAAACATTCATAGTGTACCAAGCATTATGTTTGTACGAAAATAAGGTATGAAATAGATTGGGTATGAAACTACATTAAAATCAAAATTATCATTTCTGTACTTAAGGTGTCAATATGTACGTGGTTGTAATGGGTGGTGGAAGAGTCGGGCTAAACCTGGCTTCTTTTTTAATTTCGGATGGTCATGATGTGACCTTAATTGAAAATGATGAAAATCTATGCACTAATGCTGCAGCCGAGCTAGATGCACTGGTGATCTGTGGCAATGGTACTGACACCAAAACCCTGGAGGAAGCCAACGTGTCCAGTGCCGATGTTTTTGTGGCAGCCACTGGAAATGACGAGGCTAACCTGCTGGCCTGTATACTGGTACGAGAATTTAATATTCCCAAGATCATTGCCCGGGTAAGTGAGCCCAGCCACGGTGAAGCCTTCCGCAAGGTGGGTATTGACTCGGTTATCAGTCCGGAAATCACTGCAGCCAGTTACGTGGAAAAACTGATTATACGGCCCAAAATTGCTGATTTAGTGGTTATGGGAAAGGGCGATGCAGAATTACTTGATTTTAACCTGGAAAATGAAAAGGTAGTAGGTAAAAAAATAGGGGATATCAGCCCCACCGATGATTTTATAATTGTCGCGGTCTATGAAAATGGTGATATAACCATTCCTAAACCAGAGATAGTGTTAAAAAAAGGTATGAAAGTTTCTATACTGGTTAAAACCAAGGCCGCACGTGCAGTTATGAAAAGATTCACTAAATAGGTTTAAGGTTATTTTTCTGTTTCAATGATTTTTAAGGAATAATCCGTATTTAAATCAATCTGCCCTAATTATCCCCATAGTTTGTTAATGATATCGATAATTTTTGGATTAGACAAACTGTAATGAACCCATACCCCTTCTTTACGCCATTTTAAGTAGCCTGCCTTTTTTAAAATGTTTAAATGGTGTGAAATAGTAGGTTGAGGTTTTTCCATAGCAGTGATAATTTCACAAACACATAACTCACCGTGTTTCAACAGGTGAAGGATCTTTAAGCGGGTGGGATCCGCAAGGGCCTTTAGGGTATCTGCATTTTCGTACAGGACTTCATCATCAGGGAGGGTGGCCATGATCTTTTTCAACCTCTTGATCTGGTCTTCACCGGGCTTATCCCCACCAATTTCACATGATTTCATGGACTTGGTATAGGCGGTGATATATTTAAATATATGGATATTTAGTAGGGATGGGTAAAAATGGAATACCGAAAATGGCTATGTTCTGTAACCACCAGGACAATAACCACCTAGCATATTCACATAGTCTCTGGATCCTGTTCGGCAATGCAGAACCCACAAACCGCACCAGGATTATCTTTTTGTCTTTCTTTCACCGGGCAGAGAAATTTCTCCCCATCATATTTCACCTGCAGGCCTCCAGGGAAGGGTGTGCCCACCGGATGAACCGATTCTGCCAGGATAAAGGTGGTGTAAAGGGAGATGATCTTGTAGATCTTAAAAAAGGCCGGATCAAATCCTTCCCCCTCTGCTGCCAGTTTTTCCTGCTCTTGTAATAGCCGGACTGCATCTTGAACTTCTGATATATCCAGAAGCTCATCACTCTCTACGTGATGGGCTTTAACCTCCTGGATTCGCATTATAAAAGCCTTGGTGTAAGACTCCAGGTATTCCTTTCGGTAGTTGCCCTGCACATATTTAGCATCATCTATAAGGAATAAACTGGCCCGCATTATATCCTGAAGGTTAATTAAATTGGTTTCTCTCCTTAAGATAGTGAAAAACTTCTTCCGGCCCATTTTCTGGTAAGAGGGAATATCATTTATAGTTTCCATTTACTTCACTAATCCGGGTTAATAATTAACCTACTCGTTTCACTTACTCATTCTAAATTCTGTGGAAGGTTAAACCCTTGATGGTACGGACTAATTGATCCTATCCTTTATTTTCTTCTTTTAAATCGTCCATTTCATTTTTTACCTTCTTTTTCATGAATTCAACACAAATTTCTCCTTCTTCATCCAATCTGGAAACATCAGAAGGTTTAAAATTTTCATCTTTGAGTTCTTCCAGTACATTAAGAGTTTTAGCAGGAGTAACTCCCTTCTGATTAAGTATTTTGGTGGTGCAGTTACCATCACAGCCATTTATGGCAATAATAGGATATTTTTTAATTAAATTTCTAAAACCTTCTCTATCGGCAGCAGTGGCACCCATACAAATAGAAATCGTGTTTTCAGTCTCATTTACCGTATCTGCAGACGTTACACGGGCCACCAGACCATAGGGACTCATTCCACTGCAGGCAGCTAATGCTATTTTCTCAGAACTCATTTTTCCATCTCCTAAATATTCAGCTGAAATGTATTAATTTTTTCTATCCTTTAACCTGGCATTTATCCGGTCAAATATATCTTTAACATGAGCATATCCCTTTTCATCGAATGGGCACGATTCTATACAGTAAGTGCAGCCTTGTGTGCAGCCAATGCAACGAGCTTGAATAAATTCTATTTCCTTGTTACCACAGCATGTCTTTCGTTCTATCAATGCTTTTTCTGGACAGGCCCTAATGCATTTACCACATTTTTCACAGTATTCCGGTATCCAAGAGTGTTCATTATGAGTTTTAACCGGTAAATTTTCTATACTGGTCAGTATTGCTGAAATTTTCTGTCGGGGCCCCAGTTCAGGCGTTATTAACAGCCCACTTTGCCCTATCCATCCTAAACCGGCTTCCTGACCAAGGGGTGAGAAATTTAACATGCTTCCGTATGGATGGGCCACTTGGGTAGCAAAGCCCTGTGACCGGATAAAATCAGAGAGGGCGTAAGTTATGTTCCCCATTTTTTTATAGGTTGCATCATTCAATTCCTGGGCTTTTGAACCAGGGGGTGTTTCTATGATATCTTCACCCATTTCTAAGGTCAGGACAATGGCATTGGTGTAGATTGGTTCCTCGGTGTTGACTAATTCCGGATTTACCCGGGTGTATCCAATATTTACAATACCCATTGCCCGGGCAAATTTCTCAAAATCCTCTAAAAAACTATTGTTGACGGTATTTACAGGTTCTTTTGGATTTTCTACCAGAGATTCATCAGGGAATTCTCCCCCACACCCACAGGAACATTCATCATTCTCCTCAATTTGTTCAGTTGTTTCCGGTGACAGCCCCTCACATCCGCGACCTTCACTTTCTCCAATTTCAGGTGTTTCGAGAACAGTTTCACCAGAACATCCACAACCTTCACTTGTTTCATTAGTCTTAGATGGTTTTAAGGCTGGCCCTTCACATCCGCAATCATTGTTCTCTGATTTAACTATGAACCCGGAGTCACTGGGAGTTTTAATTGCCTTTATCTGTATACTGATTAATTTTCCTTTCAGGCGTTCATCCAGGCCCGGTTCTGTAAAGAAATGGGCATCAATGACTTCAACTTTACCAAATCCGGCCTTCCTTATGGTTTCCATGTATTCTTCTTTTTCCATGGCCCCTGCTATGCATTCCGACCATGCTTGGAAACTTTTCCGGATTTCGTCAGGGAGATGACCTTCAGTGACTATATCCGAAATTAATATTCTGCCTCCTTCTTTTAAAACCCTGTAAACCTCCCTATAGGCTACAGATTTGTCTGGGGTGAGATTTATGACACAGTTACTAATTACCAGATCAACGGAATTATCTTCAAGGGGTAAATTCTCTATTTCACCCAGTTTAAACTCCACATTATGGTATCCTCCGGCTTTAGCATTTTCAAGGGCAGTTTCTACCATTTTTTCCGTCATGTCTACCCCTATGACCTTTCCACTTTCACCAACCTTGTTGGCCGCCAGAAATACATCTATTCCCCCACCAGACCCCAGATCCAGAACTGTTTCACCCTTTTTTATCTCGGCTAGGGCCGTAGGGTTACCACATCCCAATCCAAATATGGCCTCGGCAGGGATGCTTTTTATTTCTTCCTCAGAATAGCCGACGGCTTTAGCTTGTTGGATTATTCTGTCCACTCCTGTTTCAGAACAACAGGAACATGACGAAGAGTCTTCTTTAGCTGCAATTTTTGAATACCTTTCCTTTACAAAGTCTTTGATTTCTTTTTCCGTCAACTCCAACCACCTGTTAGTTTCATATATTCAAATATATCGATATATAAATAAATTGCTTATCCACCTTATAAAGTTAACTAATAGGTGCCCCATTGGCATGAGCTGAAAGTTGTGAGGAATTTTTTTAATCTAATTCAACACCATACTTGTTGCACTGTTTCAAAAGTAATTCTCTACTGTTTTCAGTTCCATGACCAGGTAAATACATTTTACAACCAGTTTTTGCAAGTTTTCCCCAGCTTTTTTCGAGAGCAGAAACATTATCCGCAAATGGGGGGAATACTGACCAGTTGAATACTCCAAACATGGCATCGCCCACCAAAGCAATTTCATCATCCACAATCAAGCTCATTGACCCTTCAGTGTGGCCCGGAGTGTGGATGAGGTAGGTTCGTGGTGTTACCGGGTAGGCATCGTCCACAATAATATCCGGTCCTACTGGCTCATAATGACTGAAACTACTAATTTTACCACCCAGATTAGACACAATGCGAGTAATAGGATTAGTGCCTGTAGGTAACGGTGAAAAACCTTGTTTTAAGTCATATAATTCTGATTTATGGACAATCACCCTGGTATTGTACCGTTCCTTTAATACTGCAGTGTTTTCTGCGTGATCATAATGGCTATGGGTTAAAACCAGCCAGGACAACTTCCTTCCATCCAGTAGATCATCCAGCTTATCGGTGAGACCTTTCAGTGCCCCCCGGTGACTGGTATCCACTAAAATTGAATCATCACCGTCAAAAACCAGGTAAGTATTACTTCTGCCCTTTGTGATGGGGTAAACTGTACATCCACCCGGAGTTAACCATCTTTCCATTAAAAAAACCCCTATCAAGAATCATAAATTATTAAATTTCAGTACACTCAGACCTGCCGGGGATTAATTGTACAATTTAATTATAGGATTTAAAAAATTTATGTCCTCGTGAAGTTTAAAACTGTAAAAACATGCCCCTGCATTTATCGGTTAATACTGCTGTTAATATTAGTTCACTTCCCTCATTTTAAAACCCATTAGGATATGAGCCTACATCAACCGGTTACAAATTAGAGAAGCAGAAATCCCGGCATATTCCCGCTCATAATCGTTGAGACTCCTAAATGAAATTGATGATAAGTTATAGGACAACAATCCCAGTAGATATTGGGATATATCTTCATCCAAAAGGGTAATCATGTTACCATATTCTCTCACCCTCCTTATACACTGAAATGCCTTGATTATGTCCCTATTATCAAAATTTAGTTGATTTTCGGGAGAATCAAGTGGTAAATGTGGTATATCACTAAGATTTCTAGCCTTAAGGAACCTTTCTTCCAGTTTCAACATGTACCTTAGTTTTTCCAGGGAATTGATATCCACACATTCCAGTTTAAAGGCAGTTTCCAGTTTGGCCACATCCCGCAGGATATGAGAATAGCAGGTTGCAGCGAAGTCTATGAGCCAGATATTTAGATCATCATCCAGGAGTACATTCCTCAAGTTCAGATCCCCGTGGGTGGAGGCTTCGTAACTACTGACCACCTGGGACCGGCGTTCCGGCATTACATTTTCCACAAAGTAAAGTGGGTTTATGGATGTTCCCAAGTTATAGGGGAGTTCAACGTATTTTTCACTGGATGTAAGGTCGAACTTCTCTAAAGTGAAATTTTTTATCTTCTCGTACTTGAAGAAAGAATCATATTCCTCGTATAGGTAGAGTTCCTTCAGTTTGGGTTGCCCGTACCAGCTACGGAGCACATTTCTAAAGAGTTTGTCCAGGGCATTTAAAACTTCTCCAGTGTCATGGGAAGCGTAGTAATCCTCCATGGTCTTTATAGTACTTTCTCTCCCATTTATACCTGCGAAATTGTACAATAAGCCCCCAAAGGCGTCAATTTTACAGTGATCGATGACATGGGTGGCATTGTTCTGTATGTAACGTTTTACATGTTCTTCATATCCCTTTAGTTCACTTCCTAACTCGAACCAGGGCCCCAGTTTCATTACAAAGGGCATTTCTTTTCTACCCGAGCGATCCCAGGCATCTACCTTAAACACCGCCGAACCACTGTACCCTCCGGTTATGGGGGTAAGTTGAATTTCAGTTGAATCCGGGAACATTTTACTGGTTATTTCATGGTAGGTGTCGTTCCATCCTTTACAATCCCCACGCAGTGTTATTTCCTGATTTTTCTCAAAAACAATACTAGATATATAGGAAACACCTAAAAGAGCACGTTTCATTTTGGAGTTATCCAAGAGATGACTCATGTCCCGGAATTCTCCATTTTGAACAATACTCTTTATGCCACCATCTAGATCACCCTTTTTCTCCAGGGGAACATGTTTGAAAACCACGGCATGGTTATGGAGCAACATCTGCTTATTTACGGTGTTGGCAGGATGCATGTAAAACAGGGACCCCAGTACTTCTTCATCAAAACCAGATAGATCAGTGGTTAAATCAACACCCACCCCAAAACTAATCATTGTTTCACCTTTAAACATAGGTTCCGTACCTATATTCATCCATGACTTAATATTATCAGGATGCATAATCATCTCATGATTTTTTGGAGTGAATTTATTAATTGGGGCTATTTTAATTCCTGATCTGTAAAATTCTTCAATGTCTGCCTGTATAGTCACACTAATGATCCCTTTGAAGTTAGGTTCCCTTTCCCGGGCCAGGGTAAAAAGGGATGCGTAGAGTTCATCCATGGTAAACCCTTCATCATGTTGGGATTCGGCAAATAGAACATCATTAAAATTCCCATCAAGAGCAACATTAAATCCCGTGTGTATGGTCACCATTCCAGTGTCTGTTGCGGGTATAAGGAAATCGGGAGTGTTATGTCCGTCAGTAGGGAGCCAGACCATGGTCCCCCCAATGGTGATCATCTCCCCCATGATCTCCAGGAAGTCTTTCATCTTCTCCCCTAATCCTCCCAATCCAATGGAGTATTCTGTATTGGAGAATTTCCGGGAATAGATATCCTCTTCTCCCAAAGTGGCATTGAGTACCTTGGAGATATCACCCACAACATTTAATTTAGAATCACCCTCTGATGATTCTAAAATGGTTAATGAAATCGTTTCATTAACATAAGGGGGAACTTTTATCCAGTTCACCCTTTCCGAGTATGGGGCTGTTGATCCTGATTGCAGGGCATCTTTTACCGTGGGCTTTATGGAGAATATCTGGTCAAAGCCCGCCATTTTTAGTACATCTAGCGGGTAAGACTTCAAATTGCAGAGATGTATGCATCCTTCCCTTTCCTTGAGGGTTCTTTCAGCTCCCAGTAAACTGCGGATACCTCCACTGCTGAGATAACTGACTTGGCCCATGTTAAAAATAACCACAGTATCTTTAGGGGTAATCAGGCTTTCTAGGGATTCATTTAATTCTAATGCACCATAAGCATCCAGTCTACCTTGAAGTGATATTATCAGCACTCCGCCATCCCTTTGTGAGGATATATTCATGAATTCACTCCCCCGTTATTCATTTGTTTACTAAAACTTTGTTCACCGGCCATATAAATTTAAGATAAATTGCTAAAATATTTCCTGAGGCTTGTGGATTTACTATAACAAAACATCACCAGCATTTATAGTTGTTCGTGAATTCACCAAAAAAGGTAGTTAAAAAAAAATCAAGGATTTTTTTCCCTTAAATATTTCTACTGTAGATTTAAATTTATACTCTACTTCCCCCCTGCAAATTTTCAGTCCATTTTAGGCCATGAATATTCTACTACCGAACTTAAATAAAATTAGAGGTTTATAAAAGATAACTTAAGATGAAGAAGGCTTAGGATAAAAAAGGCTTAAGATTAAAAATGTTCTTCTGTAGAATTAATTTAGTTCTCTCTATAAAAACCGTGAAAGGGAAAATTATTTGGATTTCCCTCTCAACGCATTAGAATTCTTTCCAGAACCTGTTCTAAAACCAAAAAGGACTCTGAACATGTTTTTAAAGGGTTTTCTATAGATGTGCAGATGGATTAAGGTCGCCACCACCATGAGAACGGATAATTCGACGTGCCAGAAAGTTAAAGAGGGATTTAAAGCAGTTCTTATGCCCAGATTTATTAAAACCGCCAATATGATCCCCGTACCACCACTTCCGATATATCCCAGAGTTACCAGTAAATTCCAAATTCTTCGATGTTTAGTGCGGTTTAATATGCCTTTTTTAAATAGGAAATAAGTTACTAGGTAACTTCCTATAATGATCATGGTTACCGGTAACACCTGGTAATTGGTTGCATCTCCGTCAAGGTTTCCACTATCTAAACTTGGGGAATCTTGGGGTACGGTGGAGTTTGCGTCGGTCTGATTAACAAGGGCACCATCATCAGCATTTGCCCCGTTTCCATGCCCAGTGTCAGTACTAGTGGCTCCATCGGTGGTGGAAGTATCATCACTCGTAGTACTGGTGGTAGACGTGTCATCGGCCGTGGTAGTGGTGGTTTGGGATAGATCACATATTCCATTCCCATCCAGGTCCACGTATCTAGGACACTGCCCGGGGTAGGGATCATTCACCATTCCGTAGGGACAGGAGGTGGCACATGAAGAAGACATGGTACTGGCTGCTATGAAAGGAATGGTAGAAGCTACCATCAGGAGTCTTTCTTTCAAAGAGACGCTTTCCAATACGGATTTTATCTTCCTCCCCCATAATTTTGATTGGATTTTATGGTTGGATAGATTTAGTTTACTGCCTAAACTAGATTTTGGGCCCTTTTTCATTTGGCAGGGAGATTCTTTCTTCATGTTTTCACCCTTTTCTTGGCCGGGACAAACATGGTCTTAGCTGATTTCCAGTAGGTATGGATGTGGAATACAGTTACCAGGGCCAGAGTTACACCTAGTTCTACGTGCCAGTACAGTAACTGCGGGCTTATTGATAACTTGATCCCTAATTCCATTAACAAAAGCAGAAGGAAACCGGCTCCTGCAGATATTAAAAAGGCTAGTCCAACTATAAAATTCCATACATTGATGTGTATTGCTTTTCTGATTATATTCATCCGGTAAAGACTGTAGGTAAATAAATAGCCACCTATAAAAGGTAAAGCTGGTAATATCATATCGTAAACCATGAATTGTGCCCCCGTAATTATTTCCATTTCCAAAATCTAATTTTTCGGTTAAATTTTTATTTTAATGGATTTTAAAGGCTTTTTGAATGGATTGAATATTATTCAACGTTTTAAAATTATTTAAGATAGTGGTTACCATTTAAAATCACCAGTATCTCAAAATAATTAATGAATATTAGTTTAAAGCCCTAATTATCCATTACACTACTAAATAGATCAACTATATAAAAGTAATTATTCCAAGATTATACCCAAATCTTTCCATAATCATGCCCAATTATTTATTTATAAAATAAAAGGATCAACAATGTTTGGTATTAAAATGTGAGCATTCATATAGTGCAAAATGGGTAAGATCTGGGCATTAACTTGGAATAATCATTTATCTTACCAGGAGATACTCTAATGCACAACACCACGGAGGTGAAAAATATGGTGAAAATACCAAAAAAAGCAGCACTGATCTGTGCACTGGTGATGATGGTCAGCATGGTTCCCGCCTTTGCATTGAATGATACTGACAACAGCACCACGACCACCGACCAGAGTCAGGGACAGAACTGTAATGGCAACCAGAATCAGTGCCAGGGATCCTGTGACTCTGCTGGTGATGGAAATCAGCATCAATACCAGTACGGTCAGAAGAACTGTGCAGCAGGAACTGGAAACTGTGATCAAAGCCACCAGTACCAGTATGGCCAGGGAAATGGCAACGCCGGTACTGGAAACTGTGACGGTACCAACTGTCCAAATACCTAAGATGAGGGTTAAACTACCTTCATCTTATTTTAGTTACAAAACTTATTTTAGTATAAAAATAAAATATTTCAATCTAAATCAAAAATTACTGTGTTTTATTCATGCTATTTAAAATTAACACCACTACCACGGCGAAAAGGAATGTGCTGAGATAGTTGGTCCAGGTGTATTCTCCCAAAGCAAAAATCTCGTACAAACCAATAATCACTACTAGTATTGATAAAATAACTGCCCATAAATTCCAGTTCATTCTCATCACCTTCCATTCTATCATGAAAATGTATCTTTACTTTATTCATCACTACCAATAAACCAGTTGACCTCAATCCAATATCCACTATTTTCCTATTAGAATTAATTTCCTATGAGAATTACTGAATATATTAGCCTGCTTGTTTAAAACAAGTATTACTATATCCTTGATATTAATGTTAGCCAGACAAAAAGTATTAATAATGATTAAACATTATAAAATAAGTATATATTAGGTTAAGATTTTAGGTTACCTGTTAAAATAAAATAAAGGGAGGCTTAAAAACGAATATAAACTTAAAAGTTATGGGAATGCCCCTGGCCATCATTGCTTTTATAGTGATAATGTTAATTCCCATGCAAGGTTTAAGCTATCCTGGACATGCAGCAATTGCCTTACTTGTTTTTGCCGTGATAATGTGGGCCACTGAAACAGTACATCTCGCTGTTACTTCCTTAATAATACTTTTTATACAGCCCATAATCGGTGTTGAAAGTTTTGATAGTGCTGTAATTGGTTTTGCCAATCCCATCATTTTCTTAATGATAGGTGGTTTTATCATTGCCGAGGCTATCCGTAAAAGCGGTTTAGCCACACGTTTAACCTATACCATGTTAAACAAGTTCGGTACCAGCCCCGATAGAAGTATCTTTGTGGCGGTATTCTCCACTGGTATTTTATCTGCCTGGATCGAAAATGTGGTGGCTTTTGCCATGCTACTCCCTATTATCAAGGAAATCATCCCCTTAATGGGTGTTGACGACCCGGAAAAGGGTAAAAGTAACTTTGCAAAAGCCATGGTACTTGGTGCATCCTACGGTTCACTGGCCGGTGGATTTGGAACGGAAATAGGTACGGCTCCCAACCTGATGGCCGCAGCCTACACCCACATCCCCTTTGCCAACTGGATGGTATTTGGATTCCCACTGGCTATTATTATGATGCTTATTATCTGGAAACTCTTAAGTAGAGTATTCAAACCAGAAGTAAGCGGAATAGTAGGTGGGAATAAGACCATCTCCAATAAATTGGAATCATTAGGACCCATGAAACGTGTGGAAAAAATTTCCTTAGGTATACTCCTATTTACCATCGCCCTGTGGGTCACTGCAAGTTGGACTGGACTTAACAGTTATTCAGTTGCTTTAATCGGTGCTGTGCTTTTCTTTGTTTTCAAAGTGCTTGACTGGAGAGATGCGCAGAACGGTGTTGACTGGGGATTAATTGTCTTCTTCGGAGGAGCATTAAGCCTTGGAGCGGCATTACTGAATACTGGAGCAGCAGAATGGCTTATAACGGATATTGTAAGTGTTTTAGGAAGTAATCCATCAACCATCCTGATCATGGTGGTTCTGATGATAATTGCCGTCTGTATAACCCAAGTAATGTCCAATATTGCCCTGGCCGCAATACTAGTTCCACTGTCAGTTACCCTGGCACAAACCCAAGGATTACCTGTAGGACAATACGCCGTACCAGTAGCAATAGCCTGTTCACTATCATTCATGCTTCCAATGGCTGATCCAACAGTGGCCATGGCCTACGGAACAGGGTACGTGAAAATTAAGGAGATACTAAAAGCAGGAGTACCATTAATTGTAATTGGGATAATAATAACAATTATACTACTATTGACTCCCCTTGCAAGTCCAGTGATCGGATAACCCCATTTAAGGTAGAATAACGTTCTACCTATTTTATTTTTTTAATCAGCGGATAAAGGATGATTAACATGTTAAAAAAGAAGTCAGCACCCACAAACCCAAATACAGGGTTAGGTGAAAACATAGATAAAGCCGGATTAAAGGCATTACTGGCAAAAACTAAGGTAAATTTAAATGATATAATCAATACTTCGTCTGCTCCCCAGTTCATCATAAACCAGGACCATAAAATCGTTTACTGGAACCAGGCACTGGAAGAACTGAGTAATATCACGGCTGACAATATTTTAGGCACAAATAAGCAATGGAAAGTATTTTACAATACTCGAAGACCATGTATGGCTGATTTTATAGTTAATGGACGTTTAGAGGATATCCCCAAATGGTATGGAACTGAAGATGGTTCCAAATTTATGCTTAAATATCAGGGAAAGAGTGAATCCAAGGGTTTGGGGAATTCCTGTGAAGCAGTGGCCTTTTTCCCCAGGATGGGAAAGAAGGGTAAATGGTTGCATTTCACAGCCATGGCCATTAAAGATTTTAAAGGTGATGTAATCGGTGCAGTGCAGTCCTTTGAAGATGTCACCAAAGAGATAAAATTACAAAAAAAGTTGTTGGAAGCCCTGGAAGAGAAGGAAGTACTCCTCAGGGAAATTCAACACCGAATAAAGAGTGATTTGCAGATAATACGTGCCATGATACACTTCCAATCATATTACATTGATCATGACCCCTCACTGGAGTTATTTAAGGAGATCCAGAATCATGTCAATTCCATGACACGAATACATGATAAACTGTATCGATCAAAGGATTTAACTAACATTAACATGGAAAATTTCATTAAAAGTTTAGTAATAGACCTGTTTAGAATATATGGAGTGGATAACAACCGGGTTAATGTAAGAGTAAACGCCAAGGTTATGCTGAATATCAACACTGCCATTCCCTGTGGACTGATGATCAATGAACTGGTAACCAGTTCCATAAGGCGCAACCTGCAATCAACTTCCTCTGAAGACAGTGAGGGGGAAAGTTTCAGGGAAATGGATAAGATTACCGTTAAAATCATCCCCCAAGGTGAATCTTTTTTAATGACAGTTTACGATAATGCACCAGTTCTCCTGGAAAGTTTTAACCTTCAGGACAAGACCCTGAGTATGTGGTTCGTTAATAAATTAGCTGCCCAACTAGGGGGTTTGGTTGATTTAAAACAGGACAACGGAACATTATTTAACATTACCTTTAGGGAAATGAAATTTGAAGAAGAATTTTAAAATACATGGCCTTAACTGTAAGAACTAGTTTTACTTAGTAATATCTCTCCAATAAATAGAAATTCCCTCTGATGAAGGATAAACACTAAAATCAAAGCAATTGCTCCTTTTGTGAATTCCGGGGGCTTTAAAATGAAGAACTTTTTGTTGATTCATGGCCTCACGGAATGAAGTCTCATAGATGGTTCCCACAAAATCAGGCAAACGATCCCATATGTTTCTGCCCAAAAGATCATCGGCATCAATTCCCAGGTAATCTGCAGCACAACGGTTCACGTATATGAAATTCCACAGATTATCCAGAGCCATAAACCCATCCTGAATACTATCTAAAATATGAGTAATCTGCTTTTTACCACTTTCCAGTCTATCTTCAGCCTGTTTACGTTCAGTATCATTGAATATGTAACCCTTGACCTGGGTGAGATCTCCGGAGTCATTGAATATACCCACCATGTTAGCCACCACATGGATCCTCATAACATCGGATCTTCGCTGCCAGCTTTGAAATCCCAAAATTTTACCTTCGTTTTTAAGGCGAGTAACCATGTAAGGCCAGTCAAATGGGTTTGAATGAGATATATTCCATTTCAGTGCATCTTCAACTGTGCTAAACCCGTAAATCTCCGCAAAAGCAGGGTTACATTCTAAAATCTCCCCCTCAACAGTGGCAATGAAATCTCCAGTTAAATCCTCGTCAAAAAGACGATGATACTTCTCTTCACTGCGTTTTAAAGCCTCTTCAGCTTCTTTACGTTCGGTATCATCGAAAACATAACCCTTAACCTGGGTTATTTGGCCATTTTCATCCACCCGGGCCACAACATTACTGACAATGTGAATTTCCGTTCCATCCTGTCGCCGGTGGGTGGTTTGGCGGCCCTTAATTTTATGCCTGGTTTCCAGATGCCTTATTAAATCCTTCCAGTCTGCAGGGTTAAAATCCACTATGTTAGATTTAGAAGCTTCTTCAGGACTGATAAAACCATAAATCTCGGCAAAAGCAGGGTTGCATTCTATTAATTCACCTTCCGGTGTGGCAATAAAATCTCCAGTTAGATCCTCCTCGAAAAAACTTCTGTACCTTTCTTCGGTGCTGAGAAGTTCCTCTGCTTCTTTCGGGGAATATGATTCCTGGACTTGCACCAGATAACCAGAATCAATATTAGACACTGTTACTTTTAAAAGTACAGAATTCTGGGCCAGGGAAATATAATCGGGTACATTAGAAAAATCCACCTTAATCTGGAATTCTGTCACACCTTCTTCGGTGATTTCATCCTTTTTACAGGGAATAATCGGGTTGTTGAATAGATTTATATCCGGTAAACCTTCTAACTGGGAAATTCCCAATAATTCTAAAGCAACTAGATTTATATCCAATAATTTCCCCTCTTTATTATGATAAAGCATTCCAATGGGGGATTTATCAAATATTTCCCTGAAAATACGGTAATTACCCTTTACCTTAATTCCTCCCTAAAAATCAATTTCTAATATTTTATTGATATTTAACTAGATATTTATGATTTGGTATTCCACGTATTTTTTTTAATGGTGATCTGCTGTGGAACAAACCAGCCAGGACTTCGTTAAACGATTCTATAACGAAATAAGTTAAGAAATTAAAATTGTCGTAAAAAAATTCAAAACTTTTACTGTTGAAGTGTGCTTTTTGAAAGATGAGAAGATAACATTCCAATACAAACTAATCTCCTTTGATTAGCAATGGACTCGCGCCATATTCATAAAATGATACAAAAATGAATATTAGGAGTAGGGTATCAGAATATAGACTAACAGGTTAAAAAGGAGAAATAAGGATAATGCCTCTTAATTTGTTATGTTGCATGGAAAGTGTTTAGTATCATTTCAAGGTCGGGTTCAATGCTGGTAAGATTTTTACCGGTACTGGGAATAGCATAAATAGTATATAAAATTCCATTTTTTATAAAGCCTGTTGTTACTAGTGGTATATTCTCTACGTTAAGGGTTGTGATTTGATATGCAGGAAGACCATCTACAGTAAGTTCTTTTTCAGAATATATGGTGAAATTATCATTTATAATTCCTTTTCTATAAGAACTAAACTGTTCAGATAATGTTTTATTGGAATAACCCTTATGAAAACTAATAAAATCAATATTTTGACCTGTTCCTCTCCCTATTGTAAACAAGTAATCAGAGGATTCATTTTTCACTTGACCTGAATGCCAAGTATTTGGGGCACTAAAAGATATGCCTTTACCCTCAAAATGGTTAACACCATCAGATTCCGTTTCTTTTACATCATCAAATAAGGTACATCCTGAAAGAAACACAACAAAAAGAACAATAAGTACTACTAATCCCATGGAACTAATTTTTGATAACATACATTTTTCAACTCATTGCAAAATCAACTATTATATAAACTGTACAATTTATTAAGTGCATACAATATGTCTAAGATTCAAATTAGCCATCATAATACTTTAAAAAAATAACGGGTGTGATAAACATTAACTAAAATAAATATGATAAAATAGTCCCTCTTAGGGTTTAGGAACCAGAAACTCCGCTATACCATAACCTTCCTTACCTTCCCACTGGTATTTGGAGAGTGTTTCTATGAGGATCATCTGCTCATCCACGGGTACCATCCCCATTCTAACCACTTCCCCCTCCACCGGGTACTGTGATCCCTGTTTATCGTACAGAACCATACTGAATCTAGAGGGGATTCCCTGGTTGAACTTTACATCTATATCTGATTTTACCAGTGGCTGGTTGGCGGAGTTCGTGTAGAAATATCCGGCGTCCACATCCCCTTCATCAGTGGAGAGTTTGGTCACGTTAAAGGCCTCTTCCGTTGAGAATTCACTGTTAATCCACATCCACATCTTGGGGGATCCCCATTCCCTTACACCACGGCTTAAATCTCTTTCACCCAGTGCCTTTTCAACCGGGAATGATTCACCATCAATCTCGATTATACCCTGTGCTCTTCCGAACTGTTCATAGTGTTCGGAGGCCACATTGGAGGACATTTCAGCCTGTTTTTCATCCACACAGTCCACGTAATCCATAACCGGGTTTAGAGCTTGCCAGGTCACATCCATCTTAACCTTGAACTCGGTGGGGACCTTTTCCAGTGGATTAAAGATAGAACCATTGAATTGGAGATTCCATTTCCCTGGTCCAAGCTCCTGGTACTCTAACCCAGCAATGCTTAAGGGTTTATCATCACAGGGTGTTTCCAGCTTAATCCCTGCTGTCTGCTGGGGGGTCATTAAAAAGAAGAACATTGACTTTTCATTTTTATTGACCTTGTTCCCTATCCTCATGAAGGCAGTTACCTGATTTTTCCTGTCATAAAAATTAAAATAGTAGCTTTCATTCCATTCTTCGTGGTTTTTCAGTTCTTCCTGACCATCCATAACTATCAACCCTTCCACAGATTTTCTGATATTCATTTAAATTTTAAATATTCACTTATAAGTTCTCATTTAGGAGAAGACAAATCAGTCCCTGATTTTAAAAAATCATTTCAATTCTTTTTTCACCGCTTTAATTTCCCATTCTATTCCTTTTTGTATACCACTCCATCGTTACCATCCACTATTAACCTTTCCCCGGTTTTAAAAATTTTAGTGGCTCCTTTTACTGCAGTTACGGCAGGAATTCGGTATTCACGGGATATGACTGCACCGTGAGATAGGATTCCTCCGGTTTCAGTGACTAGACCCCCTATCTTGGAGAATACCGCTGTCCAGGCCGGGTCAGTGTTACTGGTTATGAGAATTTCACCATCTTCCAGGTGAGATAAACCTTCAATGGATTCCACCACCCGGGCCACTCCCTGGAATATACCCGGACTGGCTGCTGCACCGTAAACTGCACTGGCATCGTATTCCGTAACTGTATCATCAAATTCAATCCCGTTTTTCAAGAATTTTGGTGGTAATGACCACTGGTACCGGTAGAATTCTCTTTTCCTTTCTAGAATCTCATCCCTTAACTGGGAATCATCTACTAACTGGGAAGTAACACTTCCCTGTACTCCCGGGTTATCTATGGAGAAAAACTGGAATAATTCCTTTTCATATATGAAGAATACATCCTCCCCCGCATCAAGGACTCCTTTCTCCTTTAATCTGCGACCGAAGTCCAGGAGCATAAGTCTCTGGCGGAAAAGCAGGTGATCCAGGTAGAACCTCTGATTTTCACGGAAGGTCAGATAGGTCTGGGCCAGTTTCAAGACTGTGAAGAAAAGTTTGGCCTTTAAAAACCCACCTCTCACCTTTTTAATCCTCATTAATACTTCTTTTTCCGTTTTAAATCTATGTTCACGGCTTTCCAGTTCCTTTTTGCGAAGATCAAGGTCAGATGAAGAGAGGAGTTTGATGACACTCAGTACATAGGCCTGATCTTCCCTCCAACGGGGGTACAATATTTCCCGGGTGTTGGAACGGTGCCCGTAATCAGTGATAAATTGGTGGAATTCTTTTTTAAAGGATGGATTAGAGGAAATTAAATCTTCAACATCAGAATTACTCAAGGAGCCCAAATCGTCAATGACATTGATTTTCTGCAGTAAATCCTGGTCTTTTCTTAAAATTTGGGCCAGATCTGAAAGGCTGATGTTCATCTCCACTGTTTTGTTATCATCCAACCCCGAGATCAACCCCGCGTAGAGGGAGCCATCCACATCATCCAGCCATTTCACCAGCCAGTTCTTAACCATGAGGTTGGTGGCTATGGAATGAGAGACCATGCCGTATCGTATCAACTGGTAATGTTTGATACCGGACTGTTCTATATCCATGTAGAGGGTGAGTAGTTCCTGGTCAGTGAGTTTTTCCAGGTTAGTTTCATCGAAGGATGAACACTTATGAATGAATCCCTGGGCCCATTTCCGGTAGGCCTTATCTGTGCGGTGCATCATTCCGTCTGGGTCGCGGATGGCTATTAAAATCTGGGAAAGGAGGGTTTTATGCAGTATGGAGGGGTACTGGGATATTCTTTTTTGATCCTCCAGGGGGAAGTAATTCAACAGTTCCTGGGACCGGGCGAATTTAGGATAGTAGGAAAAAGCCTTTTCCAAAACCCAACTATTGAAGTAAACCCTCGATTTATGGAGTTTCAGAAGTTCAGTGTCGGTGATTTCTTTATAACCCATTATCCGGGCACCCTCATGGTTCACGTAGTCAGTGAGCATTTTCCCCATGACATCGTAGAAGAGAGGGGTGGTGGCATCCGCCCAATACTCATCTCCATAGGCCCGGGTCCACAAAATATCATCCCCCTCACCGGTGAGGGTGGTAACGGGACGTGACTGCAGTATATATATCTGGGCTTCCTTTTCCCCACATTCCAATGCCCATTCAATATCCTGGGGTACACCGAAAAATTCCTCCAGTTCCACTCCCTTAGCCAGTAATTTTTTAAGTATTTCTGTATTGAGGCTTGATTTTTTTTGTTTTTCTTCAGGAATGGGTATTAACCTGTTTTCACCATTTTTAAGGAAATATCCCTGGTCCTTTGATTGTATGTTTTTTTCAAGTAGATTGCCCTCTCTTCCCAGAACAAAGGAATCTGGTGAAACTATCCCCGAGACTATTGCTTCACCAAGGCCCCACGTGGATTCAATAACTATGTCATTGCTTCCGTTGACTGGATTGGCAGTAAACATCACCCCACTAATATCGGCGTTAACCATCCTCTGCACCACCACCGCTATCCCCGCCGCAGCTAGTTCAGTGTCTAAATGTCCAATGGATGAATCATGACGGTATTTAACTGCACGATCATTCCAGTAGGATGCCCAGCAATCAACTACTCTCTCTAAAATATTTTCCCGGGCCGTGTTTAAGAAACTGTCCAGTTGCCCGGCGAAACTGGCATCTGGAAGGTCTTCGGCCACTGCCGAGGACCGCACTGCATAGTATCCCGGGGGAAGATCTTCTATTTTCTGCTGGATTTCTTCCCTTAAATTGGTAGGCAACGTTCCACTGGTTATAATGTCTTTTATGGAAGAGCATCCCCTAGCTATGGATTTTTCACTGTTAAAATCAATAGAATTTAGTATTTGGGATATCTCTGATTCTAATTCTTTTTTAATAAAATAATCGTAGGCATCCACGGAAACCACGAATGCATAGGGGACTTTAAACCCGGCGGATGACATCTTGCACAGGTTAAGTGCTTTGCCCCCAATTTTTTCAATGGCCCTATCTTCCTCCTGGAGGTCAACCACGTAATTGTTTGTACTCGCCATGTTATCATTGCCTGTAAATATAGTAACCCTTCTGAGTGTATTATTAAAATGAGTGAAATTTAGAATTTATTTTAAAAGAAGTAGAATATAAAACCCTATGATTTCATTTATAGGGACTGGAGAAAATGAACCAAAGAAAGAGTATTAATTTGAACCAGGTTAATATTCCCGCGCCATTATTATTAGTTTAAGCAAAAATAATATCTTAGGAAAGTAATAATTATGTGGATGTGATTATTTTTGGTTATTATAACTTTCCATTTTTTCCCCATTAGTAATTAATAACATGTAGGAAAACCAACAAAAACTGGTAATTATCATGCCGGAACCAATCCTAATTCTCGCCATGACAGATGATTCTGAGACTGGTAAAATTATCCAGACCCTCGCCCACAGTATCACCCTCTCATCACAGTGTTTAACTGGAAAAATCAGGGGTGGGAAAAGTTACACTGCGAAAATTCAAAGGTAAAAACAGAAGATAACCCGGTTTATCCGGAGTCCATTGATCCGGTTTCATTAGACCTTGTTATAATGGATGAGAAGCTACAGGATAATATCCAGCTGCACACTATTTTAGAAAAAATTAGAGAATTAGATATTCCATTAATTTTTATTACCTCCAACTCTAACAACACCTTGGAAGGTATCCAGATAAACCAGAAGGAAATCTACTTATCACGACCTTTTGAACCCCGCGAATTTATATTAACAATGCAAACCGCCTTTTACAAGAAGAATGTGGAACGGGCTCTCCACGAAAGTGAGAATAAATACCGTATTTTAATTGAAAATGCCGATGATCCCATTGCCATTGTTGATTACCAGGGAAAATTTACCCTGGTGAATAAAAGTGCAGCCATCTTCTTTTCCTGTGAAGAAGAAAAATTCCAGGGAAAGACCATGTGGGAACTCTTCCCCCCGGAAATCGCCGACTTACAAATGAACAATATAAAAAAGGTTATAGATACTGGTGAGGGCCGTATTTTTGAGAATAAATCCATTATCCGAGGTAAAGAATATTTTTTCAGTACCAACATCCAGCCCATGCCCCTGAAAAATGGAGAAGTAGGGTCAGTGCAGCTCATTGCCCGGGATATCACCCCCATGAAAATGGTGGAAAATGCCCTGAAAAAGAGTGAAGAGAAGTTCCGTGAAGTGTTCAACAATGCCAACGATGGAATATCCCTGCATCTGATTGAGGAAGATGGTTCTCCCGGTAAATTTTATGAAGTTAACGATGTGGTCTGCCAGAGACTGGGTTACTGCAAGGAAGAACTACTTGAAATGGGTCCCCTGGATGTCATAACCCCCGAAACAAAGGAAAAACTGTACGAAGTCATGAGAACCATTAATTCCAAGGGAAAAGCCACATTTGAAGCAATTCAGGTTACCAAAGAAGGTGGCCTGCTCACCACCGAGATCAGCAATCATGTGTTCACCCTGCAGGGAAGGGAGATGATCATGGCCATATCCCGGGATATCACCGAGCGCAAAAAAACTGAACGTCAGATATTACGGATACTGGCTGGCATTGAAGGTGCCGGGGATGCCATTAGCATAGCCATGCCGGATGGTGCTAATTTTTATCAGAACCGGGCCTTTAACGAACTATTCGGATATTCAGTGGAGGAGCTGAACATCCCCCTGGGACCAGTGAAGCTATTTGCCGATTTGGAGCTGGGGAGATACATATACCAGACTATTATGAATGGTAACAGATGGGATGGGGAGCTGGAGATGGTTACTGAATCTGGTCGGATTTTCCCGGCATACATGCAGGCTAATGCCATAAAAGATAATAAAAACCGGATAATCGGTTTGATATGTGTCTTGAATGATATTACTGAAAGGAAAAGGGTGGAGTATGCCCTGAAGACCAGTGAAGAAAAGTTCCGGAACCTGGCCCAGACAGCAGTGGATGCCATTATCATCATTGATGGTGAAGAAAGGATTATATTTTCCAACAACAGCCTAGAAAGAATTTTTGATTACCGAGCCGAAGAAATAATGGGCCAGTACATAGACACCCTCATTCCCCAGCGATACATGGAAGAGTTTCAGGTTAAACTAGACTTTTTCCACCAGGATGACCTGGGTGTGGGGAATATATTCGAATCATTTGGTATGCGGAAAGATGGGAGTGAATTTCCACTTGAAATGTCCCTGAACACGTGGGAAGCAGAAGGTAACGTTTATACCACCTTCATTATCCGGGATATTACCCAGAGGAAACTGGATGAATTTAAATTGAAGATGAGGGAGGATATATTCCAGTTAATGTCCCAGAATATTGACGAAGTTTTCTGGATTATTGACCCACTTACTGGACAGATACTGTACATGAGCCAATCATACCATAAAATATGGGGACGATCTATCTCTAACCTTTATCAGAACCCTCGTTCCTGGATTGAATCCATCCATCCCCGTGATCAGGAAAAATTCATCTCCTACATTTTTGGAAAAAATGGTAAAACCACCTCCCATAGAGAAGGAATTGAATGCAGTGTCATACGTCCCGATGGAGAAAAACGTCGAATAAAAGTCCGGGCATATCCAGTTATAAATCAGAATAAGGAAATTTATCGCCGGATCGGTATAGCCACTGATATTTCTGACTGGACTCCTGACTCAGGATAAACCCTGATAACGACGGGGGAAAAAAAGATTTAAAATGACTATATAACCGAATAGGTAATAATTGACAGGAGTTTTGCCCATTTACATTAGTGCGGCTGAAAAATGACTATTCACCCCCTCTATTCACCATGATATAGGAATTACTGCTTTTATTGTAGTCCATAGCTTGTTTTGAGTTAATTCATTTTGGTTGGAAAGCAATTTGTGATTATTATCACCAAACAACTTCAATATTATAAGTGTTTGTGAAAACTAAATTGTTATGAGGTAATAATCCATAATGGTGATGAACAACATTACCATAAAATATGAATATTGATTAAAAATACTACAAGATGTTCATCTGGATTTTGCCTTATCCACCGCCTTAACAAAACCCTGTCCTGAGGAAGAACCCCGCCGCCCTTCCTCTGGACATCTCTTTTTTTCCTAAAGTTTAACAAAATTTTAATAGTAAAATGAGACCAGGTTAGAGTATGAGTTATCACCCTGATGATCCGGAGTTTACCGATGCTAATCCCGACCTGGTTCTTTTTACACTTATCTGCCCGGAATGTGGAGTGGCCAACCCCGATGGTTCCCTGAACTGCTTAGTCTGTGACAAGGACCTTACCCAGACGGTATTATTTTTAGAAGATGATTCCTTTGACCTGGAATTAACCAAAGATGCCTTGATTGAGTACCGTAAAAACTTTTGGGGCACCGAACGCACGGGTAAGGTACTGGTATACCCTTTAAGTGAGATCTCAAATATTGAATATGGATCACCAATTACCCGCTTTAAATTTGATTATAAAAATGAAAGACAGGTAATACCCCTTAGAAAAGAAAATATGGAAATTCTAAAGGAAATTCTCCCCCAGATTATTGATCCCAATTAGTTATTGATATTAACCGAAACATTTATATAAGGTGTGGTAACTACACTCATATTGTGTGTTATTTCTCATGTTAAGTTTTACATGAAACAACGTTGGAGTTAGGTTCATGTACACTATAAAGTGGGGATATACACACGTTAAAACCCCATATAGGTTTCAACCTAGCGCTTAACTCTATTTTTGGTTGAAACCAGAAACTTGCTTCCAGAGATATAAGCCATTTTTCCCCCCTACAAACCCCCTTAATCTCTGGAAGCTTTCTATTTATACAGCCTTATTTTTATAAAAATTATATTTACACCATAACCTATTAAAAACTGCGTTCTAATAATTTAATAAATAATAATGAGTTAAAATTTAAACTAATGTGATTTAGATTATTATTTCTCCCTTTTTAAACTATCTTCTTTATTTTGGCCTGCTGTTTTCATTTTTAACTCCAATAACAGGGCCCATGCTTCTTCAACTTGTGGTGAAAGAGTGCTGGATGCCAGGTAAATGAATCGTTCCAGGGCAGCGATGGCTTCCGGGTATTCTTCCAGGAAGTTATGGGCCGATCCCTTACCCGCCCAGGCGGGTGCATTATGGGGATTGATCCCAGTGGCTTTAGTGAAGGAATCACAGGCCTCTTTATATTTTTTCAAACCAAATAAGGCCGATCCTTTATTATTCCAAACTTCATCATTAGCTTTTTCCAGATCCAGGGAGTGATCAAAGGAGTTTACCGCCTCTTCAAACCGGCCCTGGGATGCATATAAAATTCCCAGGTTAGACCAGGCCTGTGCATTATCTGGTTTAATATCCAGGGCTACTTCAAAGGATTCCTGGGCTTCATCCATCAGTCCCAGGTGGGAAAGGGTAACTCCCCGCAGATCCCATATCTGGCTATTATTCGGGTCCAGTTCTAAGGCATCATCAAAGTATAAGAGAGCTGCCTGGTAACTTCCCCGCTGGAAAAGTTCAAACCCCCTTTCTAATAATTCTTCTTTATTCTTTCCCCATTTTTCTTTTCCCTGACCTCTGTTTTGGCTATGATCCAATCTAACACCCTCTTTAATTACTTGTGAAATTAATTCGGTACAACGTCTAATTTGTTTCCTAATGAAAATTTAAACCCTATTCTGGTGAAGATCCTAAAGTAGTGACCATAAATTCTAAAGTAGTGACCATAATCATATATACTGGACAGTACATGAAGTAAGTTATGGATATTTTTTCTATGTTTTTCCTGGCAGTTGGTCTGGCCATGGATGCCTTCAGTGTATCTATTACCAGAGGAATGACCTTAAAATGTAATTTCAAACATGCTTTCATCATTGCCCTATTTTTTGGAGGATTCCAAGCCTTAATGCCCGTGGCAGGATGGCTGGCCGGGGAACAGTTAGCAGCCCTGGTAGAGGTATGGGCCCCGTGGATAGCCTTCCTCCTCCTACTCCTGGTTGGAGGAAAAATGATCTACGAAGGTTTAAGGGAAGAAGATGATGAAGATGTTTGTAAAGTTTTTTCCCTGAAAGATATTTTAATTCTTTCGGTGGCCACCAGTATAGATGCCTTTGCCGTGGGAGTAAGCTTCGCATTCCTTAACACCCCCATTCTAATGCCCATCCTGATTATAGGCCTGGTAACATTTGGATTATCCTTCCTGGGATGTTACATTGGGAAGAAGATGGGTCACTTCCTGGGAAACCGGATAGAAATACTAGGAGGAGCCATTTTAATTGCCATCGGCCTTAAGATCCTCCTGGAAAACCTGGTTACATAATCTATTAGAGTAAATCCATCGGATAAGAAAAGATAGAAAAAAAGATTAAAAAAATGAAATTTTAAAAAGAATTAAAGGATGAACTATGATAAAGAAGATTAAAACGAGAGATTTAATCTGCCTTTAAAATAGCCAGGGCCAGATCATCCCTTTTTATACCTGAATCCATTACCTTGAATCTTATCTCGTCCACCAGTTCCTGGGGGGATAGATCATGTTTGCTGGAGACCAGCCTTCGCAGTACCTCATCACCAGATACTCCTGGTTCTTCCAATGCTTTAATCATACCATCGTTGTAAAAGATTAAAAGGTCTTCTTTTTCAATTTTTACCCGGTTTTTTTCCAGTTCAATATTTTCCAGTCTACCCAATGATTTTTCCCCACGAACCAATTCCTCCAGTTGGCTGGTTTCATTGCGATATATTATAGGTGGAATGTGGGCGGCATTCACATAGGTTAAACACCTTTCGTTAAGGTTCAACTCCCCATACCAAATAGTTAAGAATATTTCAGGACCAATATCGACCGCAATGAGGTTATTAAGGTATCTCATAAGTTTTTGAGGATCCTGGTTCCTGGCTTCCCCCCTTAATATGGTTCTGGAAAGTGCCATTAACAGCGAAGCAGGAAAACTTTCCCCCCTCACATCAGCAATCACCAGGCCAATTTTATCCTCAGATAAAGGTATGAAATCATAAAAATCTCCACCCTCCTCATGTGCCGGCATGTTGAAGGCTGCAACACTAAAACCTGGAATTACAGGTAGTTGTTCGGGTAGGAAACTTTTCTGGATTTTGTTGGCCACCTCTAACTCATGTTTTTTTCTTTCCAGTTCATCAAAATAGAGATCTCTCTGCCGGATGGTCTCCCGTTCCCGGAGCTGGTTGGATATTATGAATGCAAATATAAAGATTCCCAGGGCATTGGAGACTATCATAGGTATGGTGAGCTCCTCCACCACAGCCAGGGCCATGTAATACGGTTGAGCAATGGCCAGGTT
Source organism: Methanobacterium formicicum (assembly GCF_029848115.1). Classification (NCBI taxonomy): domain Archaea; kingdom Methanobacteriati; phylum Methanobacteriota; class Methanobacteria; order Methanobacteriales; family Methanobacteriaceae; genus Methanobacterium; species Methanobacterium formicicum. Next base: position 32,307 of record NZ_JARVXG010000053.1, read on the forward strand.
AATCAGCATGTGCAGGGATTCCATTAAAACTGCAAAGACCACCGCCCAGAATATCCCCACAAAATGACGCTTGTTGATAAGGAATATCAGCCCAGCTAAAAGTCCAGCTAAAATAGTGGAGATGGCACAGGGAACAGCGGTAAAACCACCTAAACTTAAACGATAGAGGCCACCGATGAGTCCTGCTCCCAAACCCATTATAGGGCCTCCGATGAGTCCGGCCACCATGGGGCCCAGATCCCGTACATTGGCCATAGCCCCGAAAACATCCACCCCGGAATAGGTTCCAAAGATGGATATGGCTCCAAAAATAACGATAAGGATAGCCTGATTTTTAAGAGTGAATTTACCCTCCAGTACTTCGGTGAAAACTCTTAAACGACTGATTACATAGGCAATGACCACAATGACACATGCCTTCTCCACCAGCACCAGGAGACTGTGCTGCACCGAGGACATTGGCAGTTCCCCGAATTGCATGATTAAAAGAACACTGACACTACCAATAATTGCCACCAAAGCATGAACGTACATTATGGGGACTTCTTCATCCCCCGCTAGATAATTTCTGATCCGGTGTAGACGGTTGAAAAATGTAGTTTTCGGCATTATTCTGACTCCCTAAATCAGTGATGATAACTCCCTAAATCAACAGCCGGTGATTATAATAAGTGCTTATTATGATCTCTACTACCAATTTAGTAAGTACTTTATAACTTTCTTAAAGATATATAAAAAAGGATGGTATAAATAAAGGATTCTATTTTTTCCCATGGTGAATGAAAACCACAGCCCCCTCCCCTTAAAAGACATTAAATTAGATAAAAGTTTCTATTCCTTTAAGAACAATTTAAGGCCAAAATAACCCGGTTTAAGAATGTAAAGGAATGATGGCAACTGTGCAAAAACCCTAAAAATATATAATCAAAGAATTGTTAACAATAATACAAAAGAACAGGGAAAATCAGAGGATAATAGATGAAAATTGGAGAAGAAATAATTTCCATCCTCAATCGGATTGATGGAAGAGGATACAAGGCTTACCTGGATTTAAAGGGTAGCTATGATTTTAATTATTTTACACTTTTTATAGATCATGTGCAACGCGATCCCTTTGCCAGCCCCTCCCTACTGCGGGTTGAAATCCCTGATCATTCATTTCCACGGGAGTTATACCAGAATAAAACCCGAAAAATTGCACTGGAGGATTATATTTCACGGGCCTTCGCGGAGGGTATTGAAAAAAGGGTGAAGGGAAGAAAAGGTAGTGGTAAAAGTGGAATCTTACGTATAGATCAGGGTAGGCAGGAGGTCATGGAGCGCAGCTGCGTTAACATCAGCCCCCGTGTTCTGGAGATACGTTTTGAACTGGGTTTACCAGCCCGTGGCCGTAGGATAATGGGAAGTGAAGCCCAAAAACTATTAACACGGGTACTACCTGAAATTGTTTCTTGCTCCTGTTTTTATGGGAATTTACCTGCTCGGGAGATAGCACGGCATGTGCAGGGCTACGAGGATGCAGAACATATCCGCCAGCAGCTGGTGAAGGAGGGACTGGTGGCCTTTATTGCCACTGGTTCTATCCTTCCCCGAGAAAGCGGCATATCCCCTAAACCATTACCCCGTGCAGTGGCATTCAGATCTCCTGATACTATTACCGTTTCTCTGGAAACAACAGATGGAAATCTTGTTCAGGGCATGGGAATCCCCGAGGGGGTGACCCTCATTGTAGGCGGGGGTTACCATGGAAAATCCACCCTGCTCCAGGCCGTGGAACTGGGGGTGTACAACCACCTCCCAGGAGATGGTCGGGAACTAGTGATAACCAGAGAAGACGCCGTTAAAATCAGGGCTGAAGATGGACGGCGCATTGAAAAGGTAGATGTCAGCAGTTTCATCCACAACCCCCCGGGAGTCGGGGATACCAGTGATTTTTCCACGGAAAATGCATCGGGTTCCACATCCCAGGCCGCCAACATCATTGAGGCCCTGGAAGCTGGTTCAAAGCTTCTCCTGTTTGATGAAGACACTTCAGCTACCAACTTCATGATCCGGGATGAAAGGATGCAGCGTTTGGTTAACAAGGATAAGGAACCCATTACCCCATTCATTGACCGGGTAGGGGAGCTTTACCATGATCAGGGTGTGTCTACGGTACTGGTTATGGGTGGATCAGGGGATTACTTCCAGGAAGCAGATACCGTGATTATGATGGACCATTACCAGCCCCGGGATGTAACCAGGGATGCCCGTAACATTGCCCGGGAAATGCCCATTAACCGTAAAGCAGAAGCACCAGGGAAATTTCATTACCAAAAACGCCACCCCCGTCCAGAATCAATACAGCCCTACAAGGGCCAAAGGTTGAAACTTGATAGCCGTGGGATTTCCACATTGATGATTGGTGCTTTAATGGTTGATCTGTCATCGGTGGAACAGCTGGTTGAATCCAGCCAAACACGAGCCATTAGCTACGCTCTTTACCAGTTGGCCAGAAATTATCCCCACAAAAACTCTTCAGTAACCGTGAAAAATGTTTTGGATGACTTGGATGAGGAAATTAACCGGAATGGACTTGATTACCTGGCACCCCCTGGCAGGAAGAACCCCCATAACCTGGCCAGACCACGCCAGTACGAGATAGCGGCGGCCTTGAATCGTTTACGGAGCTGTAAGATGAACATTTAACATATCCTCCAAGATCACATCGACCAGATGAAATATGAATAATTTAAAGCATTAAATGTTGGCAAATATAAATAGTGGGAAATAGATATCATTATACGTTGATTTAAAAGCAGCAGGGAAATAAATGAAATATTCCTGTTTAAAATAAGGAGGTATTGACCATGGTGTACTGTCATAACTGTGGCACTAAAAATGAAGATGATGCTGAATTTTGTTCTAAATGTGGAGAACCATTACGGGATGTAACTGATTATGATAGAAGGCGCCGACATCACCGTGACGACCGTTACTACCGTCAGAAGAATGAATGTTTCGGTTTGCCCCATGGAAACATTATAGGACCTGTCATTGGAGGAGTTATATTAATCTTGGTGGGTGTAACCGCCTTTACCGGTTTTACCAACATCTGGCAATATGTCTGGCCAGCGTTTATCATCATCATTGGACTGTTAATAGTGATCGGTGCTGTTTACCGCTCCCAGAGAAAATAAAGACATTGAACCAAAAAGTCCCCTTAAAATAGGAAATAAATGCAGTAAATAAATCGTCACTGGATAAGTGGTTGTTGGAATAAATACAGTATTATCGGTGATTGATAGGTGCAATCACCATTTTCCTATTTTGTATTGAGGTATATAACCCCTATTTTGTATAGATATATATATATATATAATTCCCTTAAATTTATTTTCCAATTTCCTTAATTTCTTTCATGATTCTTCGTAAAGTATTTTAAATTTCTTTAATTCTTTTCTAATCCCCTTAAAGTTATTTTATATTCCCTAATTCTTTTCTAACTTTCTTAAGTTATTTTTAAATTTCCTTAAAGTGTTTTCAAATTTTTCTCAGATTTATTTTCAAAATTCTCCTAAAAATTAATATGAATCATAAAGACACCCTGTTTTTTGGCAACTGCGGCAGATCCTTTCATGATTGTTTTTAGAAGTAACTGTACGGGTCAATATAAAGAATACTACTAAAAGAAGGAAATAACATTCGACCAGTATATTGCCTTTAAATGTGTTCAGGCCAATGATTAAGAGCGCTGATCCAACTACCAGGAATAGATTGGCAGTAAATTTTGATCTAGTCCCCATTACCCGTAATGTTAAGGATAACAAGGATATAAAAACCATTACCCACCCTATTCCAAAGGAAATATTACCGTATAAGAGAGGCATACCTTTAAAATAATAGATTAAAACAAAAGCTACTGCCAACACCACCCCCACAAACAGACCGGAACACCCCGGGCAGTATTTTTTTCCATGGATACGGAAGGTGTGGGATTCAAAGTGACCACAGTCTGGGTGGTGTCCCTGGAAACAGATGGGGTAAGAATCATCTTTTGTAGAGAAGCCTTTTGTAGAAAAGTCTTCTTTTCTAAATTCCAGCACCCCTTTACAGAAAGAAGGGTATACAGTAGCCAGCCCTCCCAAAATACAGATGGCCACAAATATGGTAAATATGAGGGGTTTCTGAAACCAGTAAATAGTTCCTGGTTCCGGGGCGAATAGGTACAATCCTAACAGGATGAAAAGACCCATGAAAGAAATAAATGTTAGAATACGGGACTGATCCCGTGAATTATAGTGATCCATTAACTTTTTATCCAAGGGAATCCCTCAAATTTGATACATGTCTCGGAATGATTGCATTAGCCCCTGGCCAGCCATGTAACGATAGGTTTGTCTTTTAAATTTATTCCGGGAGAACAATCCAGAAACTCGCCTCTTCATACTACCGTAAAAGCTTCGGTAACACTGGTATAATTCTTCCTGGACTTCGGTGGTGGAAAGATGTTGGGTGGGCATAACGGCATGAACCATGTCAAAGTTGGCCCAGTTATCATCCTCCAGCCATCCCTGCTTCACTGCAGCTTCATAGAGGGGTGTTCCAGGAAATGGTGTCAGGATCATAAAAATAGCTATGTCCGGGTCCACGTAGTTAACAAAATCCCTTAACTCCTGGATGGATTCATGGGAATCACGGCGATCCCCGGTGATGAGCGTGGCCTGGGAAAAGATATCGTTTTCCTTTAATAAATCCATGGAAAGCTTGGCATCCGAAGCTTTAATCTCCTTGTGATAATCAATGAGTGCCGTGGAGTCGTGGCGTTCCAATCCCGCCATTATCCAGTAGTTACCGGCTTTTCTCATTTTAGGAAGGATGTCCTGATTCCTTACAATATCATCACTCCGTGCCTGGAGGAACCAGGAGATATCCTGGGAAATTCCACGGCTAATGAGTTCATCACACAGTGCACTGGTTCTGCTTCCCAGGCCCAGGTTATCATCGGTGAGCCACAGGAAACTGACACCGTACTCATTATAGATGTGCTCCATCTCATCGGCAATTCTTCCTGGGGATTTAGGCCTCCATTTTCCCTGCCAGTGCTGCCATTGGGAGCAGAAGGTGCATTTATGGGGGCATCCCCGTGAAGCCTCCACCAGGGCATATCCCGCCCCGGAGTAGGCCATCATTTTAAAATGATACTTGTCCATATGTTCCTCCACCAGGTGGTAACCCGGGAAGGGGAGATCATCAAGATTTTCCAGGAGGGGGCGGGGTGGATTGTGAATAATCTCTGTTCCGTGTCGAAATGAAAGCCCCTTAACACCAGAAAGGGGCAGTATTTGGTCCAAATTCCTCACCAAATCGTTTAGAGTTTCTTCTCCTTCCCCTCGGATTATGAAATCGATTTCTGGATACATTTTAAGGCTTTCATCAGCTAGAGCGGTGAAATGTTGGCCTCCCACCACAGTTTTAACCTCAGGATTTACCTTCTTTGCTATTTCCAGTGTGCGGAGAATAGTATAGGTGTTGCAGGTTGCCAGGGCACTGGCCACCACCACGTCGGCTTCAGCCTGCTCCAGGTATCTTTCTAACTTAGTCCAGCCCAAACCTTCAGCCTGACAATCCAGGACGGAAATATCCCATTTATCATTTTTTGACTCTAAATATGCGGCTAACTGAAGTATCCCCAGAGGTGGTGGCATGTATTCACCCATAACAAACCACAGGACTTTTGGAGGTTCAACAAACAAAACTTTCATAACTGGATCTCCCGACTGGAACTTCTTTTTTGGTTTAAAAAAAATAGATCTTACTCTAAATTCTCCTGCCAGCTGTAACGTTCTTCCTTCCAGGGGTCTCCATGGTTGTGATAACCAGCTGACTCCCAGAATCCACGTTTATCCTCAGCCAAAAATTCCAGTCCAGTTACCCATTTGGCACTTTTCCAGAAGTACAGGCGGGGGACAACCAGGCGCACCGGCCCTCCATGGGGAGAGCTTAAGGCATTTCCATTGTGGTGGGTGGCCAGTAAAACATCCGGGGCAAAAAAATCCTCCAGGGAAAGGTTGGTGGTGAAATTCTTATGGGCGTGCACCAGAACATATTTAGCCTCGGGACGTATTCCTACCAGTTCTTTAATGGTTGATGTGCTCACTCCCTCCCATAAATTGTTTAATTTAGACCAGGACGTGACACAGTGTATGTCTGAGAAGACCTGTACTCGGGGTAAGTCCATGAACTCCTGGTAATTGAGTTTAACCTCTTCATCCACCAGGCCCCCTATTTCAAGTTCCCATTTCTCAGGAACAATCTTAGCCACTTGCCCAGCATGTAACACTGGCCAGCTGTTATCCTCATGCTGTCCCGGTGGAATCCTAATCTCCCTTTGAGTATCAGGACTTACAATGACATCTTTATCCCTTAAAATAGTCTGGACAGTTTCATCGTCCAGGGAGTGGGAATCCCCCTTTAAAAACCGTTTTAAAACCTTTTTCAACTGTATTACCCCCATTGATATTTTAATCAGTTAATTTCATTAAAATATTTGTATGGCAGGTGAATTTCACCCCCCACAAGGTCAGTTTCATTTCTTTACTGTTAAGCATTCATTATACAGTTAATATTTTAATCCCTGACTGATTAATATTTTATCCAGTTCTCCATTTGATCATTACTGGCATCCCAACATTCTAAAAAAGATATCAGTTATGGATACACATATCACTTAGGGATACAATTATTTACTACCACAAGTAGATAAAAAAAAGGTGTTTAAATGAATTTAATTATTTTGAGGTGTTTTAAATGAATTTAGTTACTTTGATTGTTTTGTTCCTGGTTTTAGTCGTGTTTCTGGTTATAATTGCGAGATATTATTTATTGTACAGAAAAGGACTGAAAGGGGGATAAGTTATCAATAGGTCCATACTGGAATTTCTTTCCACTGGGCCTGGAATGTTTTAAGGGTTTGGGTCACCAGGGATGAATTAAAGCGGTCCACCATTAAAACTCCTTTACCCAGTTTCTGAGCATTGATTTTGCTAACTATTCCCGGGTATTCCTTAACAATTCTTTCCCCATCCTTTTTGTAAGTGGATATACCCCCATAAAGAGCGCGGTTAAGTTTATTTCTATCGTTCTGGTTCATTTTGGTGGTGTCATAGGTCAATATGATGCGTGACTTTAGATTCATGCCCTCGGCAGTTATATCCACAGATTTACCATGGAGTAAAACTCCTTCCCCCTCCATTGCTGCGGTGAATTCCGGGTTGGTGCCAAGTTCATCAAGGGTTACCTGTTTTATGTGGAATTTTCCTGATACCAGGTCATTTACCCTACTAAAATTAGATTCTGACGGGGCAGTATGAACCACCACTAGATCAACATTTTTTAAAGTTTTAGAAGCAGCCGCACCAGGGTAAATTACCGATAAAACCCCTTTTATTTTTTTAATGTCCCTGGTGAGTTCTGTAGCCAATTTAAAGTCCATTTTCCCCTCTCCCTCTAATCAGATGACCTTCAGTTTAAGGGAAGGACTATCCCCACTCGATAGGCTATCCCTAAAAATAATTATTCTAAAAAAGAACAATCATTCACTTTATATATCTTCCAGTTGAACCCGTGAAATCCATTAAAATTTCTATCTGTTATATTGATACTACTAATCATAAGTATGTTTGGAAAATAAATAGGTTTGGAAAAAAATTTGCCTATAAAAAAAACTTAAATTCCCACAAAAAACTTTTATAGGGAATTGATTTACGGGGAAATCATTATTGAGTTTTTTAAAAATCTTTATTGAGTATTTTCCTGTCTAAAACTTCTGTTAAAACTAAATAATCAGGGGCAATCCAGTTTTTCCACAAAAGGTTTGATATCCAGGACAGGGGAACCATCCAGGGCATCCAGCCACTTGACCCTTAAAATGTTACCTTGTATTTGGACCAGTTTAACCAGGCACAAACCCATTGGATTAGGCCTTACCGGGGCTCGGGTAGAAAAAACACCCCTTTTCTCTGTTCTACCATGGGGAACCACTTTAAGAGATACTGAATCAGCACGGTCCATCCAGTAGATCACGTGCAGGTTCTGACCGCTTTCAATTCCTTCCAGTGCCTCGGCATACTCTGGAAAAACAGTAATGGTGCTCACCTCATCAGAAAAACGGCCCTGATGGGGAGACCCTTTTTTA